>CALVNT010000040.1 GCA_944349925.1 uncultured Clostridia bacterium | reverse complement strand
CATTACGGGATCAAGAGCATTGGCAAGCGCTCTTAAACTCGCTCTTTGTTTTGTAGTTATTTTATCTATCATTTTTTGCTCCTTTACCAAAATTGCTAGGTTTTGTTTTTATATATTTATATTATTTTATAAATCTTTCAAGCAATTCAAAAATTACATTATCTTACTTTATCTAAATGTATTTTTTTATATAATGTGGGTTTTACATTAAATATCGTTTAACGACTAGAAATAATTTAAACAAAAATTTGCAAGAAATATTATTTACTCACTATATTCAAATACAATGTCTTTTATTTGCACACTGTCACCATTTTTGAGCCCTTTTTCTTTTAACATATCAATTATGCCCATTTCTCTAAGTTTATTTTGAAAATAAGCGAAAGAAAGACTGTCAGAAAGGACAACACCTCGAATAAAATTATCAATTCTACCGCCTTCAACAACAAAGGTTCCATTGTCTAATCTGTATATATTGATAGATTCAACATCTTTTTTGTCAAAATCAAATTCTTCAATTTCGATAGACTGTTTTTTAGGCAACTTTGAAAGGGTCTGCAAAGTTTTAAGTTTCAATTCGTCTATACCTTGCATTGTTGCTCCCGAAATTTTAATATAAGGCAAATTGATTTCTTTTTTAAATCTATCTTCTTTTTCTTTCAAAGTATCATCGTCCAAAAGGTCAATTTTTGTCAAAACTACTATTTGTGGTGTTTGTGCAAGATCTTTGCTATAAGATGATAATTCATCATTTATAACTTTATAGTCTTCAACGAAATCTCTTCCATCACTTTCTGAAATATCAACTAAATGCAATATAAGCCTTACTCTTTCAATGTGTTTTAAAAAATAATGACCAAGACCTTGCCCTTGACTTGCACCTTCAATAAGCCCCGGAATATCTGCTACAACAAAAGTTTGACCTTTAACTTCACATACACCCAAATTTGGATATAATGTCGTGAAAGGATAATTTGCAATTTTAGGATTTGCATTTGAAATACAAGATAACAGTGTTGATTTTCCAGCATTTGGAAAACCAACAAGCCCAACATCTGCAATAGTTTTTAGTTCTAAAATAACCTCTTTTAAAGATGTAACTTCTCCTGTTTGAGAATAATGAGGAGCCTGTTTAATTGAAGATTTGTAGTAAGCATTTCCATGACCACCTCTGCCACCTTTCAAGGCTATAAATTTTGAGCCATCTTCATGTAAGTCAGCAATAACCTTGTTTGTTTGAGAGTCTATAATAACAGTACCACAAGGCACAAAAATTATTTCATCTTTTCCATTTGCTCCAGTTTGCAGTTTTTTGCTGCCATCTTCACCATTTTTTGCAACAAATTTCTTTTTAAACTGAAAGTTGTATAAGGTGTTTAAACTAGATGTTGCTTGAAAAACAATATCACCACCTTTCCCACCTTCTCCACCATCAGGACCACCATAGGCAGTTTGAGCGTTGCGTAAAAAAGAGGAAGAACCCTTACCTCCATTACCTGCTTTAATTGAAATTTTTACTCTATCTAAAAACATTTTAAAACCTCTTTTCTACATTAACTCGCTTTTTATGTTAAACATTTTCTTAAATTTTAATTTTTGCAATTTGTCTCAATATATTGTGCTAGTATGCATTGCGTAATACTATGATTTGTACTAGTATGCGTTTTTAAATATAAATCTTTTTATCAACACTCCAACATTTTTGATAAAAAGGGCATTTGTTACAACATGGGCTTATGCTTTTGCAAACATATCTTCCAAACAAAACAAATTGCAAATGAAGTTTTGACCAATCTTCTTTTTCGAAAAAATCATTTAATGCAAGTTCACATTTTTTAGGGTTATCTGTTTTTATCAGTCCCAACCTATTAGAAACCCTTAGCACATGTGTATCAACAGCAAAAGCATCTTTTTTAAAATATTCTCCAAGCATCACATTTGCAGTTTTACGCCCAACACCCGCTAACGACTGCAATTCTTCTAAGTTGTTCGGCACTTGCCCATTAAATCTATTGAGCAAATCTTGACTCATTCTTAAAATGTTTTTTGCTTTATTATGATAAAAACCACATGATTTTATTATGTTCTCCAATTCTTCTTGCTTTAAAACAATCATTTTCTGAGGTGTATTATAATTTTTAAACAATTCGTTTGTGATTATATTAACTCTTTTATCAGTACACTGCGCCGACAATATAACTGCAACTAAAAGTTCATAAGCGCTATTATAGTTTAGTTCGCATTTAGGAATAGGGAAAAGACTATTGAGCCCCTCTTTTATTTCATTTGCATTTATCATCTGCCCTCCTAATTATTTCATTAGTGGGAATAAAACTGTGTCCCTGATATTTGGCAAGTCAAATATAAACTGTACAAATCTATCAATACCAAAACCAAGTCCAGATATTGGAGGCATTCCATGCTCCATGGCAAGAAGGAAATCTTCGTCTACGTCCATTGTTTCCTCATCACCTTGAGCTTTTTCTTCTATTTGTTTTTCGAGCGTTTTTCTCTGCACAATTGGATCAACAAGTTCAGAATATGCTTTTACAAGTTCCGCCCCTCCTGCAACAACTTGGAAAACATCAATAATTCGCTTGTCGTCATCATTTCTTCTTGCCAAAGGAATCATTACTGCAGGATAATTGTATAAAATTGTAGGATTTACAATTTGTGCTCGTATTTTGCGTTTATAAATATAATCAATAAGCGTTCTCACTGTTTTACATTCTTCAAGAAAAAAAAAAAAAAAAAGTCCACTGTCAACAACTTTTTTCTTAAATTCATCAACATCTTCTTCTCCCAGAAAATCAAAGCCTAAAATTTCACGCATTTTTTCAACATAGTTTATCCTTGGCCAGTCTCCTGCAAAATCAATTTCTTGACCTTGATAATTTACCTTAGTCGTACCCAAACACTCGTTTAATAACTTTGGTATCATTCCCTTGAAAAATTTTATATTGTCTTCAAAATCCCAATAAGAAGCATACCACTCAACTTGTGTAAATTCTTGCAAATGAGATGGATCCATTCCTTCATTTCTAAAGTCTTTACCCATTTCAAATACCCTATCAATTCCCGCTGCAATACATTGTTTGAGCCATGTTTCAGTTGCTATACGCAAATTACATTCAATATCAAGAGCATTGTGATGAGTATAGAAAGGTTTAGCACTTGCCCCAGAAACGCTTGTTTGCAATACCGGAGTTTCTACTTCTATAAAACCATGATCTTCTAAATATCTTCTTATAAAACTCTCTATTTTACTGCGAGTTAGAAACACTTGTCTAGATTTTTCGTTTGTAATAAGGTCGAGATATCTTTGTCTATAGATAGTTTCAGTATCGTTAAGCCCATGGAATTTTTCAGGCAGAGGTCTTAATGTTTTTGATAGCAATGTTATTTTTTCACATTTAACAGTTACTTCACCAGTTTGGGTTAAATAAACCTCGCCTTCAACACCCACGAAATCAGCAATATCAATCATTTTTTTATAAAAATCATAAGCTTCTTCATCAAGCTCATTTCTTCCAACAGAAACTTGTATCTTTGCTTCAAAATCACGAATTTGAATAAACCCAAATTTACCCATTACTCGCTTAAAAATTATTCTTCCTGCAATTTTAACTCTCTGCCCTACTTTTTCGCGAGCCTCTTTTATAGTACAGCTTCGTTCAAATTTTGCCTTATATGGAATTTCCCCCATTTCCCAAAGTTTTGAAATTTTTTCCTTTCTAATGTCAACTTCATTTGACAAATTTTGTTCCATAATTTTCTCCTTATATTAAATAAAAAATTGCACTTTTGCAATTTCTTTATTATCTATTTTAATTTATCATAAAAATAAAAGTATGTCAAATAAAAGTTTTGACATACTTTAAATAATTTGCTTTTTAAAACATTTGATTGTTTTAATTATACTTATGCCTATAATATCGATAATTTTTAAAAACTTTATTTAAATAATTCTCCGTCTCTAGAAAAGGAATTTTATCAAGATTTATTCCATCTGCGCTATACTGCGAATTTTTGAGCCATGATTTTACATTAGCAGGGCCTGCATTATATGCACATATTGCCAGTTTTTTATCCCCGAAATTTTTAATTAAATATGATAAATAATAACTGCCTATTTTCAAATTATAATTTGCATCGTAAAGCAACTCTTCACTATACTCAATTCCTATCTTTTGCGCCACCCACTGTGCAGTAGATGGCATTATCTGCATAATGCCTATTGCTCCTTTTTCTGAGCGAGCTCTCTCATTAAAAGAACTTTCTGCATTTGATACAGAAGCAATCAGCGCTCCATCTACTTCGTAAATTTTAGAGTAATACTCAATTTCCTGACTATATTTCATAGGATAGAAATATGAATAAAAACAGTGCAGTCCAAAAGCCAGCACAATCGTCAAACATAACAGGGATAAAATCGAAAATACCGCCTTCATGGTTATATTTTATGAAGCAATAAAAGTTTCATACATTTGTTCAAATAATCTTTTAATATAATTTTTCGAGACTAGTTCTTCCACCACTTATTAACATTTTAAAAATACCAACAAATGTTCTAAAAGGTTTATTCATCAAAATATTTTTGGCAATTTCTAATATATTTTGAGAAATTTTTACAGATATTCCACAAGCAGGACCCGCCTCTTTTGGCGTATTTATAATTTGACACAAAATGCCCTGATTTTTTAATGATTGAGCAAAATAAAGGGTTTCATTACGCGAATTGAAAACAACTATAACTGAATTCATACTTTATTTCCTTTTTATCACACTTTTCCCTCTAAAACACTATATTGTATAAAGAAAGGAATGTTTACTATGATTTACTTAGATAATAGTGCAACAACTTTAGTAAAGCCTAAACAAGTAATTTCCGCTGTTAATGAATGCCTTTTACATTACAGCGCCAATCCCGGACGAAGTGGACATAACGCAAGCATAAAGTGCGCCCTTATGGTAGAAAAAACGCGAGAAAATCTTGCAAAACATTTTGGACTTTCATATCCCCAAAATGTTATTTTTACTTCCAACTGCACTACCGCTCTTAACTATGCTATATTTGGCTTTATTCAAAAAGGCGATCACATTATTGCTACTGAAAATGAACATAACTCCGTTTTGCGCCCCATAGAAAAACTGAAAAAAGAAGGAAAAATTGATTATGATATCGCATGCCAATCATCTCCATTTGGGATAACATTGAATGATATTTTGCCCTATGTAAAACATAATACTAAAATGATAATTTGCAATCATATTTCAAATGTTAATGGCGCCAAAGCAAATATAAAAGAAATTGGCAAATATTGTAAAGATAAAAACATATTATTTTTGCTTGACTGCGCACAAAGTTGCGGTCATGAAAAAATAAATATGGAAGAAGATGGGATTTCTTTGCTTGCCTTTGCTGGGCACAAAGGATTTTATGCACCCCTTGCAATAGGAGGACTTCTTATAAACACTACAAAACAAGCACAACCTACAATTTATGGTGGCACTGGAACTAACTCTTTAGATTTATTTCAACCAGATTCTTTGCCTGAAAAATTAGAAAGCGGAACGCTATCCACGCCACTAATTATGGGTTTAAACGCAGGTTTAGAATTTGTCGAGACACATTTTGATGAAATCCAATATAAACTTGACGACCTTTCAACTTATCTAAACTTTGAACTTAATAAATTAAACTTTAAAGTATACACCCAACCAGAAAATTCAAGTGGTGTTATCGCATTTAATATAGAAGATTATGAATCAGGACAAATTGCGTCATTATTAAATGAAAAATACGGGATTTGTGTCCGAGGAGGTTATCACTGCGCACCTTTAAAGCACAAAGCTCTTGGCACGATAAATCAAGGGGCAATTCGGGTTTCGCTTTCATATTTTAACACATTTTCAGATATTCAAAAATTGCTTTATGCCTTAAAAAATATAAAACATAAAGTATTTAAAATGAAAGATTAACATACCTATTTATCTTAACTTTATTGATTGTTTATTCTTGAAATCAATTGAAATTTAAAAAAATAATAAAAGCAGACTTTTTAGTCTGCTTTAATCTATATTTATTTTTCTATTCTTTTAAGGTCTATTCTTCCTTTGTCATCAATTTTGATAACTTCAACTTCTATTTCGTCCCCAATTTTGACAACATCTTCTACCTTTTCAACTCTCTTCTTAGAAAGTTTTGAAATATGAACCATTCCTTCCTTGTTGCCTGCAAATTCTACAAAAGCACCAAAATTTGTTATTCTTGTAACTTTTGCGTCATAAACATTTCCAACTTCGACTTCTTCAACAATACCCAAAATAATTTCTTTCGCTTTTTGTGCCATATCGAGATCTTGAGTTGCTATAAACACCTTTCCGTCGTCGTCTATATCAATCTTAACACCTGTTTCATCTATAATTTTGTTTATTGTCTTTCCGCCTGAGCCAATGACATCTTTAATTTTGTCAGGATTTATAGTAAATGAAATAATTTTTGGAGCATATTTAGAAAGTTCTTTTCTAGGTTCTTTGATTTCTTCAAGAAGTTTTCCCATAATAAACATACGGCCTTCTCTTGCTTGTTTTAAAGCAGTTGAAAGTATTGCTCTATCGATACCTTTAATTTTGATATCCATTTGAATAGCTGTTACACCTTTTTCAGTACCAGTAACTTTAAAGTCCATATCACCTAAGAAATCTTCAAGACCTTGAATATCAGAAAGTACTGCCACTTTGCCTGTTTGATCATCTTTTATAAGCCCCATTGCTATTCCTGCAACAGGTCTTTTAATAGGAACGCCTCCGTCCATCAGAGCCAAAGTTGATCCGCAAACTGAAGCCATTGAAGATGAACCATTTGAAGAAAGAACTTCACTTACAAGTCTTAAAGCATAAGGGAATTCTTCTTCGCTTGGAATAACTGGCTCAAGTGCTCTTTCTGCGAGCGCACCGTGGCCAATTTCTCGTCTTCCGGGACTTTTTAAATTTCTAGCCTCTCCTGTAGCGTAAGGAGGCATATTGTAATGGTGAACATAACGATTTACTTCTTCATCATCAAGACCATCAAGTTTTTGCATATCAGAAACAGTACCTAAAGTTAAAGTAGTCAAAACTTGAGTTTGTCCACGGGTGAAAATTCCGCTTCCATGAACTCTAGGTAACACTCCACTATCGCACCAAATAGGACGAATTTCAGTAAGAGTTCTTCCATCAGGTCGAATACCTTTATCGAGAATTTTTGCACGAACTTTTTCTTTAGTCATTTTATAAAGAACATCTCCGATAGCCTTTTCGCTTTCTGGGAACTTTTCTGCAAATTGCGCTTTTGTTTCTTCGTCAACTTGTTCTTGTCTTTTTTGTCTTTCTTCTCTATCAAAAGTATCAAGTGCCCAATCAAGTTTTTCGCTGGCAAACTGTCTAACTGCCACATCGATTTCTTCTGGAACAATGTCATATACTAGATTTTCACAAACACTTTTGCCAATTTCTGCTTTAACTTTCTTTTGGAAAGCAACAATTTTCTTTATTTCTTCATGTGCAAACATGATTGCATCTAACATTTTTTCTTCAGGAACTTCGTTAGCACCAGCCTCAACCATTAAAACAGCTTCTTCAGTACCCGCAACAGTTAAATGTAAATCAGATTTTTCGCGTTGTTCGCTGTTTGGATTGATAATAAACTCTCCATCTACAAGCCCTACTTGAACTGATCCTGTTGGTCCCATAAAAGGGATATCAGAAATAGTTAAAGCAAAGCTAGAACCAAGCATTGCAAGTACTTCTGGTGGACAATCTGGGTCAACAGATAATGCAGTTGCAACAACGCAAACATCATGATAAAAACCTTTTGGGAAAAGTGGGCGTAAAGGTCTATCGATAAGGCGAGAGGTTAAAATAGCCTTATCAGAAGGTTTGCCCTCACGCTTTTTAAATCCGCCCGGAATTTTTCCTACAGAATACATTTTTTCTTCATAATCTACTGCAAGTGGGAAAAAGTCTATACCTGGTCTAGGTTCTTTAGACATAGTTACGTTAATCATTACAACAGTTTCACCGCATCTAACTACGCAAGAACCATTGGCTTGTTCGCAAAGCCTTCCTGTTTCAAAAAATACTTCCCTGCCACCTATTTCAATTTTGTAAATTTTTGCATCATTTTTCATAAAAAATACTCCTTACTTTAAAAAAGGGAGACGAAAAACGCGCTCCCCCTCTTACAAAATTATTTAACATCACGAATGTTTAATTTCTTAATCAACTCTCTATAAGCATCAATGTCTTTATTTTTCAAATACAACATGAAGCCCTTTCTTTTACCAACCATTTGAAGAAGACCTCTTCTTGAATGATTATCATTTGGATTATTTTTCAAATGTTCATTTAAATGATTGATTCTAGCAGTCAAAAGAGCAAGTTGAACTTGAACTGAGCCAGTGTCTTTTTCTGAAAGTTTAAAAGAATCAATAATTTCTTTCTTTTCCATAATTCCTCCCATTTATTTTTTAACACTAAAACCGAAGCAAAATGTCAGAAGGTGTCAGTTTCACTGCGATTTAGTTATCGACTGAAATTGATTATAACACAATTATTTACAAATGTAAACTATTTTTAGTAAAAAGATTATTTAAAAAATTGTTTTTTGTCTTCAATTAGTTTATCAAGTTTTTCACAATAATCATTTATGTATTTGTCATTATGTTGCCTTTCTATTCTATTTTCAATGTTAAAAACCCTTTTGCTCATTGCTCCAGCACCTATACCTATAACTGTATTAGTTTCCTCCATACTGTCAATATTGAATTTGCAAACAAATTCATCTCTATAAAATCCTACATTTTCTAAACCTTTAAGTTGATTTTTTTGTCTATAAAGGTAATAAGGCTTATAACCATTTCCCATAAGAGTTTTTTGACCAAAACTTACCATCTTTTCAATATCTTTATCGTCAATAATGTCTTTTTGCCACTTAAGGTCAGC
>CALVNT010000039.1 GCA_944349925.1 uncultured Clostridia bacterium | reverse complement strand
AAAATTAAACATCCATATAATCAATCTCATATTGTATGATGGGTACATTGCAAAAATAAAAAATGTAGAGCTTATACCTAAGAGAAAACTGTTTTTGATTACTTCAACTACTCCTACCCCATATGGTGAAGGGAAAACAACGGTCTCAATTTGTTTAGCCGATGCTTTTAGTCTCTTAAATAAAAAAATTTGTTTGACCTTAAGAGAGCCTTCTTTAGGTCCAGTATTTGGTGTTAAAGGCGGGGCAACAGGTTCAGGTGTATCTACAATCGAACCTTCACAGGAAATAAATTTGCATTTTACAGGTGATTTTCATGCAATAACATCTGCAAATAATCTTTTATGTTCACTTGTGGACAATCATATATATCATGGCAATAAACTAAATATTGATACTAATAAAATTATGATATCACGTTGTTTAGACATAAATGATAGAGCACTAAGAAACATAATATTATCGGCAAATGATGAAAAAAACAAAAGGAAGGAATCTTTTATAATTACCGCCGCAAGTGAGATTATGGCCATTATTTGTATGTCAGAAAATGTTGAAAACTTAAAAGAAAGACTGTCAAACATCATTGTCGCTTACAATACAAAAAATAAGCCTGTATATGCCAAAGATTTAAAAGCAGAAAACGCAATGACACTTTTGCTTTTAAATGCAATTAAACCAAACCTAGTTCAAACACAAAATGGAACACCTGTTTTAGTGCATGGCGGACCTTTCGCAAACATTGCCCATGGATGCAATAGTGTGATTGCAACAAAATTTGCAATGACAAAAGCAGATTTTACAATTACAGAAGCTGGCTTTGGTAGCGATTTGGGCGCAGAAAAGTTTTTTGACTATAAATGTAGAAATGCAAATTTAAATCCAAATGCCGTAGTTGTGGTTACCACCCTTAAAGCTATAAAACATCACGGCAAATATTGTAATGAAAATAAAACAGCTGAGCAAATCATCAATTGCGGATTTGAAAATTTATTAAAACACATAGAAAACATAAGAAATATATTTAATAAAAAAGTTGTTGTTGCAATAAATAGATTTAGCGATGATAAAATAAATGAATTGCAAATGTTAAAAAAATTGTGCGAAAATCATAACACTAAAGCTTTTATAGTTTCGCCATATGATCAAGGCGGAAAAAGTTGCTTAGATCTAGCCAAAGAGCTGATAAAAATATCAAAAGAAAAAAATACCGATTTAAATTTTTCATATTCGCTGCAAAGCTCAATAAAACAAAAGATTATTCAGATTTGTAAAAGAGTTTATGGAGCTGCAAAAGTTGATTTTGCCAAAAAAGCCACAGAAAAGATAAATCAATTAAACAAAATTGCCAAACATTATCCAATAATAATTGCAAAGACACCATTATCTTTATCAGACAATCCGGCTTTACTAAATCGGCCAAAAAATTTCACTGTAACAATAACTGATTTACAACTTAGAAATGGAGCAAAATGTATTGTAGCACTAGCAGGCAACATTTTGCTTATGCCAGGGCTTACATCTATACCTCGTAGTGAAAATGTTGAAATTTAGATATTGTTAATTTACAACAAAAAACACTTTTCATTTTTGAAAAATTTTTCATTTTATGAAAAGTGTTTTTTATATTACTCGCTTTCTGATTCTGATTGCGAACTTTCATTTATAAAAGCTTTACATTTAGGTAATGCTAAAGCACTTGTAAAGGCACATTGCAAAACAATAGATATATCATTTTGAAATTCTTCTAAAAACTCTCCAATATACTCAGCTGGAACAATAATAGAAAAAATGTCTTCGTCCTTTTCTAAGTTTGTTTTACCTTCGCCTAAGTCTATTTCTGCCAAATAAATTTTTTCAGTTTCATTAGAAAAACCTGCCGACTTTGCCATAACGCCTGAAATAGGCATTACCTTTTTAATTGTTGCGCCACTTTCTTCTCCGAGTTCTCTTTTTACTGAATTTAAAAGTCCTTTTTCTACCGCAATGCCTTTTTTAAAATCTTCTTTATCAACAAGTCCCGCAAATAAAGAAATTTCTCTTCTGCCAATTGGAAATCTAAATTGATTTGCTAAAACGAAATAAACTCTACCGTCTTCGACAAAATAAGTCAATGCGGAAACTGCATCTGGTATAGCCAAATTTTCATTTTTATCGTTTGTAACTTTTGTTGGTCTTTCAGCTAATTCAAAAGGAATTTCTTTTCCCGTTTTTTTGTTTAAATATTTTATTTTGCAAGTTTTGATATATTTAGTTTCACCTGATTGTTCTTTGCTTACAAGTTCATATTCAGGATAACGACTTTCAAGCTCCTTTTTAAAATTTTTATTATTTGGATCATACACAACCAATCCTTTGTATTTTAACAAAATAAACCTCCTATAATTTACTATTATTATAAATCTAATAAATTAAAATGTCAATAGATTATTTTTTAAATATTTTATTTACTGACCATTCTTGTTTTGGCAATGTGACCATTTCATATATTTGCAAAATAATAGTATATAGAATAATAAATAAAATTCCTACAAACCACCATGAAAATATTGTTCCATTAATAAGCGGTGCATTAAGATACATATTATTGGTCTGTCCAATGACATTATTTCCAAACACTCCAAACACAACTAAAAATGCTAGACCAATTGGTAAAGAAGACCAATTTTTAAAAGTTGGCTTATGGTAACCACAAATGATAGCAACCAAAAACATAAAAAACATATTTGTATGATATAGTAATCCCGTGAAAGGGTGAATATTGAAAATGTTATCAAAATAGACTAAAAAATCTGTATAAAACAAAGTCAACAAACCACCAATCATTCCTGCAAAAATTGCAAATTGAAAAATTTTTGTATTCGGTTTAAATAACAAAACGACTATTGGCAAAATAAAACCCATCATGCTACAATAAGTATCGGGCAAAAAACTTTGAAAATCTCCATCTCTGCTTTTAGCAACTACAATTCTATTTATAACAATCAAAATTAGCCCTATTCCTGCTAAAACTTTCATAACAATAAACATTTTTTCTTTTGGCACAAAAAGTTTCGCTAAAACTATCATACCACTCATTAAAATTATAGAAATAACAAGATATAATATGTGCTCTATTCCATAAATCTCCATATTCTCTCCTATAAAAAGCGAAATGCACTAAAAGTGCATTCGGTCATTTATAATATTGTGTAAGACAATTTATTTTGTAAACAATAAGACATCTCTCCGTCATTATAAGACACTTGATGACCTATATAATTTCCACCATTATCAAAAACTAAAATAATTTCACAGTCTATGTTTTTGCCATTTTGCTCCCATGTACATATTGTTTTAACCTTTAAGAAATTATCATCAGTTGCTACATAATAGATCGGATTTTCAGTTTGCGCTACAATTTGTGGATAGTCAATTCTTGCGCTGTCAAATAATAAATTATCTATATTATTATAACCTGAAATAGACGTTACAGGTTGATTTTGAGAATAAACGTCATTCATAAACTCATTTTCAAAATAAGTAAACGATCCAGAATATTCAACCTGTTCTTCATCAGTATATTTATTCATTGTAAAATTAAAATTAAAGTCTTTATTTGAAGATATATCAGTAAAAGAACAAGACGAGTCAATCTTAAATTTTGCATTATATGAAGAGCTAGTGTATGTTAAATAAACATTAGATGTATATGTACTTGCAACTTTAGCCATGTTTGTGTCAAACCAATCATTCATATACCTTGCAAACAATGGAACATTTTCGCCTTCAACATTTCCATCAAACTCTTGCACTGCAAATTCGCCCGAAACATCTAAAACCTCGGCAGCAACAATTTCGTAATTAAAAGTTTTTGGTTCTGAATCAAGGTTATCCCAACAACTATTTTGCTTGTTAAGCAATCTTGCTTCAATAAAATATTGTCCCGGATTTTTCATTTTTATTTCAACATAATACTCTGCTGAATAACCATCATCATTTATTTTCTTTATTTCTAATAAATTGCTATTGTTATCAAAAATTTGTATTACCTTATCATAGTCATAATGCAATCCGTTAAGATAAATTCTGTAACTATCTCCTATATTATAGATATAATCATATTCCATGCCACTTGTTTCATCGGCAGAAAAAGAATTTTCTAGCTCAAAATATAAACCAATTTCTAATTTATCAACTTCTATTTTTATTTTTTTTTCAATATGTAAAATTTCATAGTAATCTCTATATTGCTCATCAACAACAGCGGTAATAGCATAAGACTCTCCATCGTTTAAAGAATTTATAACTGTGTCTGGAGAAACCCAATCAACACGACAAGGAATAATCTCTTCGTTTTTGTCATACAAATTAAATAACACATCTCCTGTCAAATTATCTGTGGATCTATAAAAATATAAATTGTCTAAAGTTATATTTTCCAAGTGGTCTATATAATAACCGTAGGTGCCAATAAGGTTATCTAAAATAGATTCGTCCACAGTTAAAAAACTTTTTTTAACAGTAAATAAAGCAGAACTATTTATTACTGTAAAAGTTTCATTGTAAATTTTCGTTTCTGGAATCTTAGCAAATGCATAATACTCTCCCGGCATTATGTGATATAATTGCCCTTGTGAATACGCTGAAATATGATTAGATAATTCTTCATAAAAATTTTCTTTTTCGTCTGGAGAAGCCTTATCATAGACATCTTTTTCTATATAATAAAATTTTACTTCCGCAGAGCCTTGTTCATCTTGATAGTTGTACAACTTTAATGAAGCAGATTTTTCATCATATTCCCACAAATTTTTAGACAAAGAAATAAAGTAATTAGGCGCAGAAATACGTTGAATATCAAAACTTAAATTTTTTGTAAAATCCTGATAATGATATTCAACATAGTAATTACCAACTTCTAAAGTATCCGAAAGATTTTCAATTTCTTCGCTATCATAAAAATATGTAATTTGCACATCACTTACAGGGATTTGCTTAACTGAATTATCTGAATAGGTCACATAAAAACTAACATCTGGTAAAATTCGCGATGTAGAAGTTCCATAATCAAATTCTCAAAGATAATCATAATCTTCCAATTCATTTCCCGCAGAATCTGTCAAATAAAAATTGGTTACATATGGTTTTTCTCCACAAGCAGTTAACATAAAAACGCTTATTAAGAAAAATAAACTTATTAAAACTAAATTGAAAATTTTTTTATTTATAGCGTTTAATTTCATAAACTCCTCCCGATAGAAAGCTATCTTTTTAATTTTTTATCAGTTATATTGTCTATAGCAATAACAAGCGCAATTAAAAATGGAATATCTTCTTCGTTTGCTTCAAGTTCAAAACTGTCTGTCCATGCAAAAAGTTTTCGACGAATTGTACCAATAATTTCACCGTTGCGTAAAATATTGCAGGTCAAGGAAAAAAATTTGCCTTCTATTTTTATTTCGTCTTTATACCCTTCAATAAAGTACTCTTGTTTAACATTAAACCATCGATCTTTAACAGTCGCAATTTTATTTTTGTTTGCATCGTAAATATAAGCCTTGTGAATAAACCAATTAAACCATTTATTTCTTACTTTATAAAGCAACTTGCCTTCCAAATCGCAGATTTTTTTTACTCTTGTAATGCTGAAAATTTTACCTTTTACTTTAAAAATAGGATTTTTATTTTCGTCTAAAACCTTACTTGCCCCGCCTAAAGAAAAAATTTTATTTTTGATATATACTTTCATACTCCCTCCCTAAAATTTTTTAGATATAACTAATATAATTAAAACAATGGCAATAACCCAAAGAACAATTTTACAAGCAAGTAAGATTTTCCATCTTTTTTTTGAAACAGAATCAACATAAAATTTATTTTCTATTTCTTCAATTTCACAATCCCCTTCTATATCCGTTGCCTTTCCCTCATCTGCTACTGTTTTAAACTTAATTATCATTTTATTGTCTTGTTTTAATTTAATATTGTATGTGCAATCTATAACAATACATTTTTTATCATATCTAGGTTCGAAAACTCCAAAAACACTAATTATAAAAGTAAGTAAAGCCCATAAATACCAAAATTTGCTTTGAAGCTCCAAATACTTAAATATTTTTAACTGCACATTATCTTTTTCAGTTTGATAATTAATTTCATAAGAGCCGAACTTATTTTTTTTATATTTGACAAGTTTGTCATCAATCATCACATACGGGTGGAACTTTGAACTTACCCCCATAATTTTAATATTTAAATTATTCATAGAGCCACCTTCACAATAAATACTATCATAACGACAAGAGTGATAAATAAAACTATAGAAGCAACAGTTATTCTTCCAACATGCGACTCATTTTTATCGGTTGCAAGCAAAACTAAAGATGCAACTGATAAAGCAATAGTTATCAAAACAAAAATATACCAGTATTGTAAGAAAAATGCTGATATTTGCGATGAAATATCAATATAAGAAAGTAATTTGCTTCCGAAATCTGGAACTGTGATAAAAACTGTTCCAAGAGAAAAAACGATAATGGCAAAGCCAATAATTAAGATTGTTGCCAAGGCAATAAAAGGCAGAATACCGGCTATACTTAAAATCAAAAACACGATTGAAACATTTGAGCAGATTTTTCCAATTCTTGTTGCAAACAATCTCAAAGTAACTTTTGCTGGTGGGGTATTAAATTGCTGCATTATACCTCCTTACAGAATTATTTTATTTAATTATAAATTTTTTATTAAAATATGTCAAACAAAATGCAATAGTTACAAAATTATAATTATATATGAATCAGATGATTTAAATTTTAACCTTTTATGTGTGTGACTATGTTCCGGAGCTTTGATATTTTCTTAAACTAAAATTGAAAAATAAAATGCATGGCACAACAAAAAACATGCCAAGCAAAGGAGCAGTGCCACATAACCAACTAGGTAATATTCCTATACCTGTTATAAAAGACAGAGGTAAATAATTAAAACAAGCGATTGGAATTACAAAAGTAAAAAATCTTGCCAGCCATTTGTTATATATGTTTATAGGATAATAAGCTATTTCTTTGCTTCCATTAGTTAAAATATTTAAAAACTCTAAATTTTCAATAGTATAAATGCTAACTCCTGCGCTAAAAACAAAAAGACCAAATATCACAACTATTCCGCACAGGAAAGTAGCAATTAGTACCAAGACTTTCCAAATATTCCAATCAATATTCATATTTATCAGAGCTATTACGCTGATAACAATTCCTAAAAATGTTCTACCTAGTTTAGTAAACTCAATTTTGGAGCCAAAAATTTGATAATGTAAATTTACAGGTCTTATAAGCATTCTATCAAGTTGACCTGACTTAATAAGTTTTGGAAATTCATCATATCCCCTAGCAAAGCATTCCGTGAAAGAAAAGGTAGTAAATATAATTCCCATCATAAGCAAAGATTGATAAAAAGTCCACTGTCCAACCGAATCAAATCTATCAAAAAGCATCCAAACTGCTATAACTTCCCCAATATTTATAATGATTTGTGCAAAAGATGTAATAAACATATTCAAGCGATATTGAAAAGTAGATTTAAAATGCATTTTTAAATATTTTGAATACAACATTTTAACCTCCTTGAATAATTGTTTTTTTAAGTGCCCTATTCATCAACAATTTTCCTAGTACAATTATAATTAAAAGCCACGCAAGAGATATACCTATTTGAATTAAAGCCTCATTTATACTTACATTGCCAATATAAATTCTAAATGGAAAATCTGAAATATACCTAAAAGGCAAATAATTTAAAACTTTTTGCAAGATATCAGGCATTAGTGGAAGTGGAATATACATTCCACCTAAAAGTCCAGATATGGTAGAAACTAAAGTTACAGCCCCTTTGGTAGACAATGTTTTAAAAATAAAATAAACAGCAAACATAGAAATAGAAACAGAAAGAAAACAGCCTAAAAACAAACTTATTAAAAATAAAACAAAAGCTAAAGCACTGACAGGCATAGAAAGTCCTAAACCAGCCGGCAAAAATAAAGCAATAATAATTATAATAGGAAATCTAAGAAGTGTAGAAGCAATTTTTTGACCTAAATGCTCACTATACCATTGATTGTATAAATTTATTGGACGGACAAACTTATAACATACATTTCCATCAATAATTTGGTCTCCTACTTTGTTTGGCAAAGTTATATATCTCATAACGAAAAAAGCTTGACCTAGCCAAATATAACTAGCCATTTGATTTATTGAAAAGCCATCAACCATTCCATCGCTCATAAAAGCAGCGTATAAAAGAATTTGTAAAATTCCCCAAAAAAATTGGGTAAATATTCCAGAAATTGCTTTACTTCGATATTGCAACTCTCCTTTAAACTCCATTTTAAAAATTCCTAAATATGATTTCATACCGCCTCCTAAATTTCAAAATCTTTATAAAGTCGAGCGAGTATTTCGTCAATGCTAAGAGAATAGACTTGAAAATCAACTATTTCATAATGTTTTGAAATTTGATTAACAAAATCTTTTGTATAGAATTGTGTTTGTGGAAGATTTTTTAAAGTGACAAAACGTTGATTGTGAGAAACAACTTCATAACCTTCTAGATTAAAAGTTTCATAATCTTTAGCAAGTTCAACATCAATAGTTTTTAAAGTTGAATATTTATCTTTTATATGGTCAAATGTTCCGTTATACAAAATTTGACCTTTTCCAATCAAAATTATTTTATTTGTGAGAGCTTCAATATCTGACATATCATGAGTAGTTAGAATAATTGTTGTTTTCCACTGCCTGTTTATAAATTTTATAAAATCACGAACAGCAAGCTTGGTCACAGCATCTAGTCCTATGGTAGGCTCGTCTAAAAATAAAATTTTTGGACGATGAAGTAATGACCCTGCAAGTTCACATTTCATTTTTTGTCCAAGCGAAAGTTGCCTTAAAGGTCTGGTTATAATTTCTTCAAGGTTTAACGCTTTATTTAAGATTTCCAATGTTTCATTAAATTGATTATCCGGTATCTTGTAAATATCTTTAAGTAGTTCAAAGCTGTCAATGACAGGAACGTCCCACCAAAGTTGACTTCTTTGTCCAAAGACAACCCCGATATTTTTAACATATTCACGCCTATTTTTCCAAGGGACCAAACCATTTATTTGGCAAGTTCCCGACGATGGTGTAAGGATTCCACTCATAATTTTAATAGTAGTGCTTTTCCCTGCACCATTTGGCCCTATGTACCCCACAATATCGCCTTCCTCAATAGAAAAAGATACATTTTGTAGAGCATGTACCATTTTATGCTTTCTCTTAAAAAAATTTGAAAGCATACTAAATCGCCCTTTTTTTCTTTCAGGGACTTTAAAAGTTTTGCAAATGTCTTGAAAGTCGATTATACTAGTCATTTTTTCTTCCTCCTTTTTTTAATTTGGTTAAGAAATAAATGCTCGGTAAAAGATTCTAGACAATTTCTTAAATTTCGCCAAAAAATTACGCGAAACGATATATTTTAACACATTAAACCAATGTTGTCAATATCTTTTTGTAATCTTTTTTGTGATTTGTCAAATGATTTTCAGTATTTTTTTGAAAATTTTAATATTTTTTTAAAATTTATTCTTTTTAGAAAGAAATGTTTATTGTGGTTGTTTTGAGAATAGCAAAAAACAACCTATGAAGTCA
>CALVNT010000038.1 GCA_944349925.1 uncultured Clostridia bacterium | reverse complement strand
GTGTCTTCGGCAACAGTAAGCTTATTATAGTCAACGAAAGTTACAGATTTAGCTTTAGAAAGTTTTTCTTTAATTTCTTCAACTATAAGCTTTTTTGCTTCTAAATTATAACTCATATTTCCTCCTTTTGATAGAATATTGTGTATAAAATAAAATCTCTACGCCTAAGGAAAAAAGCGTAGAGTACAACTCAAAATTCATGCTTCTTTCCTCGGCAAGCACGCTTAATGCGTTTATGTTTTCACACTTGCTGTCTATGGATAAGATTTTATTTTCTTTCTTATTATAATCATTTAACATAACTTTGTCAACTATTTTTTAATAAAAAAGAGCTAATTTTTATTTAGCTCTTATTCATCATCTTTTTTATCATTTTTTTTATTTCTTGTTTCTTCTTGGAAATCATCAATGATATCATCAGCCATATCATCTAATGTATCGTTATCAGTTAATGAAGATTCATTTTTAAGCATTTCAAGAAGTTCGTCAAACTTTCTATCAAGCTCATCATCGTCGTCGTATGAGTCGTCATCTTCAATATTTTCTTGTTTAGTTTCGCTAGTTTCTTCATTTTCGTCTTGCATAACTTCGACATCTGACATTGTATCTTCATTTTGCTTTTGTTGCGTGCTATCAGTTTCTTCTATAACAGGCTCTTGCAGTGTTTCTTCTTCGCTGTTAGCATTTTCTTCTTTTGTCTCATCTGCAGCTTCTGTTTCTTCGGCAGCGTCTGCTTGTTCTGTGTCGTCTGTGTCTTCTATTTCTTCTGTTTGGGTTTTTTCTTCTGTTTCTTCTGTGTCGCCGTTGCTCTCTTCTTCTGGTTCAACTTCAGATTCTTTTGTCATTGTTTCTGGCAAAGCTAAAACTTGATTGTCAGTTTCTTTGTTAGAGTCTTCTTCTTGAATTTCTTGATTTGCGTTTATTGAATTTTCTTCATAATCAATTTCATCTTCAAAATTGTTTTCTTCCTCGCTTTCTTTAATAAGTGCGTCAACTTCTTCTTGTGTCATAAGTTGTTTATTGCGTTTATATAGTGCGAGTGTAACTACAACTATCATTACACAAACGACAATGCTTATAATAATTGCAATCATAAGTGATGTAAATTCGTTGAATCCATTTACAAAAGAGAATATTAAGAAAAACCAACATACAAAAGCTATAAATGGCATAAGCAAAAGCAATAATAATGAAGATGTTGAAATTTTAATAGATTTTGTTTTTTTAATTGCAATGAGTACAGAAACTACAGCAAATACTGAAAAAATAATTCCTAATATAAATGCAGCTAGTTGTGATGAAGTAAGATTTTCAAAATTCATAATTACCTCCAAAGTTAGTTTAATTTTAACATACTTGACGGTCTTTGTCAATATTGTTTTTAAAAAAAATGCTTATTTACTAAACTTTTCTTTTTTTTTGTACAAACATTATAAATATATGCGTAAAGTTGTAAATAATATTTATTGCTATCACGCAATTAAAGATAAAATATTTGAAAAAAGCTTAAAAACTAAAAAAATACTTTGAAATTTGTTTAAGTTTGGCTATACTATTAAAAATGGAAGAAAAAGAAGCGAAAACTTTTGATAGGAAAAAATTATGGCTGACTGTAATAGTGAGTGTGCTTTTTGCTGGAGTTATAATTGCGGTTGTTCTCACATTTTTGCTTTTTTATAATAGTGAAGTGCCAAATAAAGTCGAACAAAGAGATAATACATATTTTTATGTAGAGGCCAACAACAATTATAAAAGTTACCGTTTTAAATTTGAAAGTGAAGATCAAACACTTACTTTTGACAGCCAAAGTAATATCATTTATGTAAAAGACATGGACGGGCTAATTGCTGGAAGTAAGTATCAAGTGAGTGCGTGTTATATATCAGAAAAAGAAAATGCCAGCAGTGAATATAGCGAGCCAATAACTTGGACATGTTATTTAAGACTTGAAACGCCTATGCTATTTATAGAAGATGATATCATAACTTGGCAAGAAATCGACAATGCATCTTATTATAATGTCCAAATAATTTCTTCTAATGATACTATTCTTACGCAAACACAATCTGCTAGTTTTGATTTAAACAATATCTCTGGCGGGCAATATGAAATTTTTGTAAGCGCTGTTTCAGATAATGAATATTATCAAGAGAGCAATTTATCTAAAAGTTTAAAGATAGATTTTTGTAAATATTTTGAGCCTTTTACAAGTGCTACAGTGAATCTAGAGAATAAAATTTTGACAATAATTGGCGAACAAGAAATAAGCAAGATTGATATCAAAATAGGACTTGTCACATATAAAGACTTTGTTGTTAAACCTACTTTAGAAGATGGAAAATATATTTACAATATATCTTTAAGGGATTTTGAAATCGACAATGAAACTTTTGTAGGTGCAAGACCATCTAATATTGACCAATACAATATTTATAATGGTGAGTTTACGCAAGCAATTATTCAATAAAATTTTAAAGAAAAATGTAAAAAACACTTTGATATCTTGAAAATTTGTGTTAAAATCAAAACATAGGAGCTTTTCACATGAAATATGTTTATCCCGCGATATTTGTAAAAGACGAAGATGAAGGCTATAAAGTTTTTTTCCCAGATCTTGATTTGATAACAGAAGGAAAGGTGATGGAAGAAGCTTTCCTGTATGCAAAAGGATTTTTAAAATCATATTTTGTTTATGCTGAAAAATATGATATGGCTTACAACGAGCCCACAGATTATGAAACTTGTAAAAAACAAAACGAATTTGCAAACGAAGTTATGCTTGTTGATGCGGAAGTCGACAAAAATGACTTAAAAAATACATCAAAATTTTTTGTAAATTGATAATTATTGTTGACAAAATGTTTGCATTATGTTATTATTTGACTAGCACTTCCTAAAGAGGGGTGTTAGTTTTTTGTTAGGAGATGAAAAGATGGCAACACCAAAACGCAAAAATATTACACTTGCTTGTACTGAATGTCAAGAAAGAAATTATGCAACAAGCAAAAATACAACTGCAAATACAGAAAGAATTGAAATAAAAAAATTCTGCCCAAAGTGTGGAAAAAGAACTGTTCACAAAGAAACAAAATAATTGGGGGATTCTATGTCTAAAAAGAAAAAGTCGTCAAAAAACAAATCAAATACAAAATCTTCTGTTTTGTCTTCAAATGAAAGTGTGCAAGATTTAGCACAGCAAGTTGAAAACGATACATCAGCAGAAGAGTTAGCAAACGATAATGTTGAAATTCAAAAGACACAGGATAAGCAAGTCAAAAACTCTGCACCTGCAGAAGAAAATGTAAGCGATAAAAATAAAAAAGAATCCAAAAATAATCAAAACAAAAATGCAAAAGCAAAGAAAGCACCTAAAGAAAAAGGCAAATTAAAGAGAAAGGCAAAAGAGACAATGTCTGAACTTAAAAAAGTTACATGGCCTACTTTTGGAGAAGTTGTCAAAAAAACAGGTGTAGTTCTTGCTGTTGTAATTATTTTTGCTGTTGTAATTTTTGGTATAGATGCTTTACTTGGTTATTTGTCAGGTTTAATAAGATAAGGGGTAATTATGGAAGAAAAAGACTTTGAAAAAGCAGACGCAAAAGAGCAATTAACTGAAGAAAAGACAGACGAAAAAGAAGATTTGTCATTAAAAGAAAGTGCAAATGACGAAAATGTTTCTGAAGAAAAATCACAATCTTTTGCAGACACAATTCCTGCTAAATGGTATGTATTGCATACATTTTCTGGATATGAGAATGTAGCAAAGAAAAATCTTGAAACAGTAGTTGAGAAATTCAACCTTCAAGACCGTATATTTGATATAGTGATACCAATGGAAGATGTGGTTGAAGAAAAAAATGGTAAAAAGAAACTTGTTCAAAGAAAATCAATCCCATGTTATATATTCGTCAAAATGAAATATGCTGATGACCTTTGGCACAATGTAACCATTGCTAGAGGTATTACAGGCTTTGCAGGACCAAAAGGGAGACCATTGCCACTTACTGATGAAGAAGTTTTAAAAATGAAACTTGAGAAAATCAAAGTTGATGTAGATGTTGAAGTAGGTGATACAATAGAAGTTATTGATGGACCATTAAGCGGAATGATTGGAAAAGTTTCTCAAGTTAACACTGAAATGGGAGTATTAACAGCAGTAATTGAGATGTTTGGAAGAGAAACATCTGTAGAACTACAATTCTCACAAATTAGAAAAGCTAATCAATAAGAAAAAAATAATTGTTAACACAAAATTATTGCTTTATATTTATGATAATGCTTGACAAATTATAAACAAATATTTATAATAAAAATGTTAAAACTATGGTTTTAGCATTTTTTTGTGGGAGATGGGAACTGCAACCCGTCAAATATACCACTGATAAGGAGGAAAAAATGGCAGAGAAAAAAGTTGCAGCAATGGTTAAACTCCAATTGCCTGCTGGTAAAGCCACACCGGGACCTCCAGTTGGTTCAACTCTTGGACCTCATGGAATCAATATCGCTGGTTTTACTAAAGAATTTAACGAGAAGACTGCTTCTCAAGCTGGACTTATTATTCCAGTTGTGATCACTATCTATGCTGATAGATCTTTCACATTCGTGCTCAAGACTCCACCTGCAGTCGTTTTAATCAAAAAAGCGATTGGACTTGAAAAGGGATCTGCTGCACCAAACAAAACAAAAGTCGGAACAATCACTAAAGCTCAAATCAAACAAATTGCCGAAACAAAAATGCCTGACTTAAACTGCACAACATTAGAGTCAGCAATGAGCATGATTGCTGGCGCCGCAAGAAGTATGGGCGTTACAGTTGTTGACTAAGGAGGGCAAACATGAAAGCTGGAAAAAGATATACAGAGGCTCTTGAGCAAGTTAAACAAAAATCTTTTGATGTAAATGAGGCATTTGAAACATTAGTCAATTTGCCAAAAGCAAAATTTGATGAGACTGTTGAACTTCATGTAAGACTTGGAGTTGACGGCAGAAATGCAGACCAACAAGTACGTGGCGTTTGTATTCTTCCTAACGGAACTGGTAAGAGCTTAAAGGTTTTAGTTATAGCGAAAGGCGATAAAGCCGATGCTGCTGTTAAAGCTGGTGCTGATTATGTCGGCGCAGAAGAAATCGTAGCAAAAATCCAAGGTGGATGGCTTGATTTTGATGTCTGCATCACAACACCTGATATGATGGGTGTAGTTGGTAGAGTTGCTCGTGTTTTAGGACCTAAGGGCTTAATGCCAAACCCAAAAAGTGGAACAGTTACTATGGACGTTGTAAAAGCTATCAATGACGCAAAAGCTGGTAAAGTTGAATATAGACTTGACAAAACAAACAATGTTCATGTTATTATTGGTAAAGTTAGTTTTGGCAAAGATAAACTAATTGAAAACTTCAACACAGTTATTGAAGCTTTGACAAAAGCAAAACCTGCAGCTGCAAAAGGTGTATATTTCAAAAATGTTTCAGTGGCTACAACAATGGGGCCTGGACTTAAAATTTTAGTCAATGCTCAATAATTTAAAAAAATGTTAGATTTGATAAAAAATTAAAAAAACAAGGAAATAATCCTTGTTTTTTTTAATTCAATTTAATTTAAATTGGATTTTAAAATTTTTTATTTAACTTGAAGTTTAATAAATCTCATAAGTATTTGTTTTTTGAAAATAATAAAATTATGAAAGATGTTTTATTATTTTTAAGTGCTTTTATACCGATGTATGCCTTAATGCTATTAAAAAAGATAGTAGAACTTTTATGTAAAAATATTGATTTTAATTTTTTAAATATATTGGTTTTGTTGTTACTTTTATGTTTAATAATTTTAGGCTTAATTGGTATAAATCTTGAAATAAACAACAAAAAGCAAAAATCATTAAAGGTTAAAATTATATCTGCAGAAAACATAACTGATAGACATTTCTTGGGATATTTTTCTCTTTTTGTTCTTTTTGCTATAACTTTTGACCTTTCTAGAGTATCAATGTTTTTAGTTTTTATTGTGATAATTGCAATGATAGGTATTGTATATGTTAAGAACAAGCTTTTTTATATAAATCCATTTTTGAATATTTTAGGATATAATTTTTTTAGTATCGAATATCAAGTCTATGGCGAGAGCAAACAAAGAGCTACAAGAATTTTTTATAAAGGAGATATAAAAATCAATAAATCTTATTATATTAAAGTTAAAGATGAAAATTTTAGCTTTGTAGACAAAACGAAAAAGATATAAAAAACCTTCTATTTTAAAGTATATTTATTATACTTATTATAGAAGGTTTTTGTTTTTATTTAACTCTTTGTCGTTTTCTCAATTTTATTGTTATAACAATTATTATAATTAAAATGATAATTCCTATAATTATTGCAATAATTGAGAAAGCATTTAAAGGTTCGGTTTTATATACTTTATAAGTATATAACAATGTACCGCTTGCAGAATAAACTTGAATATACCAAGTTCCTTCTTGTGTTAATGCAAATTGTTGAACCTCATTATAAGAAGATAATGTATCTGAATTGATATAATATCTATCGCGTCCAACAACAATGTAACTATCGCCGATCATATTGTAGAAATTTTGTGTGTTTATTGTAACTACGATAGGGTCAGAAGTGCTTTCTCCTTCAGCTATTGAAACGCTTATAGGAGGGGTAGCATTGTTTATCCAAACATCAAAAGTATAGTCTTCTTCAAGAATTGAAGCAAATTGGCTTTGATTTGAACATATAGTAATGCTATATCTTCCACTTCCTGTTTTTTCATCACCAAAACTTAACAAAAGTTCAGACAAATAAGTTTTTCCATTTACAACTATAGTATCAAAGTTAGAAATAGAAATTAAGCTTTCTGTTATATCAACTCCGTCTTTAACTACAGTTTTAACATAATAATTTTTATAGTTAGAGAATGAGAAGGAGTATTTTGATTCATTTGGATTTATTATCGTAAAGTTATACTCGCTTTCTCTTATATTTACACCGCTTAAACTTGTTGCACTAAATTTTATGCTATAATATCCCGGATCGGAGAATGTATAACTTGTTGCAGTTGGATTGGTGATTGAAAGTGATTTTCCATTTTTCAAAACAGATATTTTAGGGTATCCACTTGCTTGGAAGTAGGTAGAGACATTATAAAGACTTAATGTAATAGGGTGATTATAAATTGCTTTTTGAACTTTTTCACCAACTATTGTTGTCATGATTGGCTGACCATTGTCATCTACTTGTCCACTTTCTTCTTGATAAGAAATTACAAATGGTACCTCATTGATAAATGTTACTGATAAATATTCATTATTGCCGAATTTTTGTACGTTGGCAGGGGTTGATGAATCAGTAAATCTTATTCTATAACTTCCAGCTTTTTCCAAATAGAAATAACTAAGTTCATCATTTGTTTTGTAAATAGGGCTTTCAAATTCAGTATAACTTCCGTTTATGTATTTGGAAATTATAACATTTACTTTATTTTCTTCTATTCCGTAATAAGATTTGAAATTTATTTTTAGTTTTTCAAAGCTTGTTTCTGCTGTAGAAGCATATATGTTAATTGAATTTCCGGTTATTTGTGTAGATGAACCTGTTGAATCTTCATAATTAAGTGTTGAAACAAATTTTGAACTCGGTGTTATATAAATTATTGCAAAATTGCCAGATGAAGTTGTGCAGTTGTATGAGTATTCTTCAACATAAACTCCGTCGCCTACAGAGTATCCAGTAGGTGGGTTAGAGTATGTCAGTCCAAGCTCCTCATCTTCATTCCACTCTATACTTAATTGCGAGTTTTTATCGTTATAATCTATTCCCACAATGTATGTTGCTTCAAAAGTTTTATTGTTTTCGTTTGTGTAATAGATTTTTGATTTTTCTACCTCTTCGCCATCAGCTGTGGTGATATGATAGTAAATTGTAGAAGAATCTAAAATGGTCAAACTGTAAAGTTTGCAACTATTTGTAAAATATTTTTCTGAATCATACTTTACAAAAATCAAGTATTTACCAGCCCCAGAGATAAGGAGGCCTTCATAGCTATCATTTACATTTTCCCAAGTCAAGCCATTGTCTTTTGATATATAAACACTATAGTTTATTCTTCCGTTGTGATCAAAATTTTCATCTGTGACTGAAGTTGTTTGACCGTTTGAAAATAGCAATGTAACATTTTGAGAATAAGTTGTGAAATTGGAAGGTCTAACCGTAAATGTTTTGCCATTAAAGTTAATTGATTGTACACTTGCGTTTATTTGGTCTTGCTCTATAGGCTCACCATTTTTATCTCGCATTTGTAAATAATTATAATTTGAAGGCAAAGTTTTGTTTGAAACATATTCTGGTAACTGATTGTATAGTTTTAAATATACAGTTTTTAATGGGGTATTTGTTGTACTTTCAATATCATATAGTTCAATTCTATAAATATCGTTATAATTTTTATCATTGCCCACAAAAGTCATTGCTCTAATTCCATTTGTTGTGCTTTCATTGCTTGGTGTAGAGTTTTGCCATGCAAAGCCGTCCCATTTAGATATTATTGCATTATAAAGTTGTGTGTTATAAGAATATGTTAAAGTTTGATCAGCAAGATAGGTTGTTGCATTTCCGCTTTCAGTTATAGTGTAATAATAATCTCCGCCAACAATTTCATTAAATAAAGCTTCATTTGCAATTTGTATAATAGTCGAAATATTTCCAAAATTGTCTGTTATGGTATATTTAACTTTTGTATTTGAGGCGGTTGAAACTGTTATTCTTAATGTTGTGTTTGTAGTGTTGAATGTAACTAGACTTGCTCCTGTTCCGCTGATTGACCAATTTCCATAATTTGCTTCAGTTTGCAATGCAGTTGCAACATTTTGCCATGTATTATTTGTAAATTGTTCAATCACTACTTTTGTTGGATAAATATGTCCAAATGTTGTAGATGCAATCTGCGTTGAAGTAGGAATTGTAATATCTAAAACAGCTTTATTTTCACCAGCATTTTTGACAGGAGTTAGATTTAATGTTGCATCCATTATAGTCACGAATGTATCAATTTGTTTGCCATTAACACCGTCACTAAAACTTAGAGTTTGTTTTTGCTGAGATGAAATAATTGACGAAGAAAACATTTGGCTTATTGCAAAATTGTTATATGTTGTTTCGCTTGCAGATGGCTTTTCTATTTTATATATATAATTTTCTTGAAGGGCAGGACTTGCCATAAACCAAGTTGTTGTTCCGTCAGAAAGTCTTACTTTATATATGCCCCACGGATTATTTTGGAAATTTAGCGATACTAGGCTAAAGCCTGTATTTGAGTAAATATTTTCATTTTCTTGTATCTGTTCATTTTCTATTGTGTATTGTTTTTTGTTGTTTATTTCATCTAAATTTTTATTTTGGTAGACAACGGCGTTGTCATTTTCATAACCATTTACATAGTTTACAAGATATGTAACCATGTTGCCTGCGCTATCAATTTCAACTATTTCATAAATTCCTATTTCGTTTATGTCAGTTATATCAAAATCATTATCGATTTGTGTAAATGATGTCGCAACGAAGCTGTCTTTGGTTGTGGCAGTAAAGATATTGAAATAATCGTCGGCTGTGCCTATAAATTTATAATGCACTTCTTGTGCGCTAGTTAAATCTTGAGAATCGTTTATAACAGTAGATTTTAAAACTTCAAAGAAATTGTCTTCAACAGTGAAAGCATAACCTTTAAATATTCCGCTGTTTGGGGTGTAACTATAAGAGAAATTATTTATATCAGTAGCAAGGTTACCAAAATGATCATAATTTTCTCTAACATTTTGTTTCAAGTATGATGATGACAAATAATTTTCTGTTGAGTTTGCAACATTGTCTATCAAATAATTTAAATTTTTAGTTGGGGCAATTAGATCGAAAATTATGTTCATGATTATTTGATTATAATATTTTGAATCATATCCTTCATACTGCATTGTTACTGTTAGTTTTGCACCTTCTGCCTTAATTTGTTCTTCAGTCAAATTAACAACAAAATTATGATTAGTATCGTTTTGATTGTTTAAAACAAATGATATATTTTGGTTGTTAATTTGAGAGTTTGAATATACAACGGAAATAGCATTTTCATCAATTTGAGCTAAATATTCGCTTGTTGGAATTTGCCACTCAAATTTTAAAGAATTGGAATTTGAATAATAATCATATCTTGAAGGGGTAGCGGTTGAATTTCTGCCTGTTAGGAGAGTTCCTACAGAATTGTCATAAACATCAATGTGAGGTTGTTGAGAAGTTATTTCAAACTTGAATTTATAAAATTTTACAAAATCAGAGCCACTTTCTTGATTTTTTGCTTGATATAAAGTAACGGTATATGTTCCTGCTTGATATAAAGCATCAACAGCATTGTTATTTTCGTCATAGAAGTTTAAATATCCGCCATTTGATGTTCCGTTAGTTTTATATTTAATAGAATTTGATGTACTAGTTGCCCGATATTCTATTTCAGCGTAAATTTTGTATTGTGTGATAGATGTGCTATTTAAATAATTTTTGGCCTCTTCATAACTTGTAAATGTTTCAATTGGTATGTTTTCAACATAAACTATAAAACTTCTATATTGGGTTGTGTCAATATTGCCTTCTACAATAACACTTTCTCCGTTAGTTTTGACTGCTTTTATGTAGCCTTGTCCATAATAAGAAAGGTTGTTATTTTCTATAACTGAAAAGCTATTATCATTTTCATTGTAAATTGCTTGTTTTGTATATTTATATTGAGGAATATAAAGCATCATAGGCAATTTATTGCCGCTTACAGAGATAGTATTAACATCAGTGCCAATTTGGCCTTGAGACCATTCTTGATTATAAAAACTATCATTTTTATATTCATCTTTATCAAAAGGGAAAGATACCTGTAAAGAGGATTGACCTTCTCCGCTATACATACTTAAAACAATTTCTCCGCCAATAACACTTTCGTACCAATTTTTATCACCATTTGAAACCGATTCAATTTGACTGATTAAATTGTTTGGGTCAACATCTATTGTAATAATTCTTTCATAATAGTCGTATACATTAGCTAAAATGCCTTCTTTATATGTTCTAGTTATTACGTATCTTCCGCTCAAAGGGAGATTGCTAGAACCTAAAGATAAATCAAAACTTTTTTCTTCGCCTTTAATAGCACTGTCTTTTGAACTATCAAAAATAGTAATTTGATTTGAAGGGGTGTCTGCGATGTCGTAATAAGCGGTGTAACTATTATTATCGCTGTATGATATTTTATATGGATAATATGAAACAATGAGCTTATCTATTTCTGCTCCGTCTAACGCAAGAGGAGTGTAATAAATTTTTAATGGGTTGTTTGCTGTTGTAGGGGTATAGTATAAAAATTTATAAGACAAGTCTGTTAAAATTGAATATTGATCGCTTTGATATTTTTGCAAATTTCCGTTTTTATCTTTATAATAATCACCAGTCATTGAGAAGCCTGCGAGAACAAGATTTTCATAGCTGATTTCGCCAGCTGTGGAGGTTTTTTGCGCTTTGACTGATACAGCAGAGGAATCAGAACTTACGGTAACAGAAAGTTTTGCACTAGGATTGTTTTTCAATCTGTCTAAAATTGTGCCTTCTTTTAAACTGTTTGATGCATCAATCAATAGAAATTGATAAGTTCCTTCTTTGACTTCTTGTTCTTCACCTAGGTCAGCTTTAGGCATTTCAATATCATAACTATTTCCATTTTTTAACACATAGTTGTCAGAGCTCGTTTCTTTAACAGCATAGTTGTCATCTATTTCGATAGCAATATATTTGTTTGAATACGTTAATCCTTCTTCTATTGATCCAGTTGATGGACTTAAAGTTTTAATATAACTGTTATCAGCGCTTATAAAATTTTTAAAAAGGTTTGTCAAGTTGTCTTTTGCAGTTGTTTCATCTACCATGTATGCGTATAGATATGGCTCGATTTTGGCAAAATCATTGTCAGAATAATTTTGTAAAATTATTGCTTTAAAATCTCCCCAATTTATTGACACTTCAGCCTCGTCATTTACGGCAACTGTGCAAGAAGAGTTTACAATTTCATAATTTGTTGAACTTGAAACAGTTTTTTTGATAAATATTGGCTCAGTGCCATCTAGCATAAACAAGCCAAAAGTGGCATTTCCTGCTATATCATAGACTTCAATTATATAAAGTCCAGCATCAGTTTTAACATTAGTTGCACTTACTTGATCTTGTCCCTTAGTATTTGTAACTGGACTCCAACTCGAAGATTGAGAAAAATCGAGTTTATATGAAACTGGTAAAACCTTTTCTTGAGATGCCAACAAATTGTTGATTAAAAGTTGTATTTGCTCATTAAGATCTTTGTAGTAGTCGATTTGCTTAAATGGGATATATTTAACTTGGCCGTAGGTTGTAGCTTTACTTTGTTTTTCATTCCATGCGAAAGCAAATGAAGAATTTGTTGTTCCAAATAAGAAATCATCTGATAAAGAGCTTATTTCGCTAGTAAGGTTATATTGACCATTTGTAAATTCTTCAGCAATTCTAGGTAAGGAAAGTTTAATTTCATTGGTATCTATTGTAAAAGTGTAACTATTTTCCTTAGTCATAGTTGAGCTGTAACGAATAGTGTATTGGCGATTGGCATTTTTGCTTTGATTATTGATAAGTACTACTTCTTTGCCGGTTGCTTTATCTATCTCACCGTTAAAAGATTTGTAATAAGTAAATGTATTTTTATCATAGTCTTGCAATTCTTGTAACGATTTTTCTGAAGTTCTTTCTGTAGAGTAATCATACATTTCAATATTTATTGTAACATCAGCATTATATGGGCTGTCCGTTGCCTCATTTATGATGTAAACAGATTTATTTGTAAATCGAGTTATAGCAAATGAATTGCCATCGCTGTCTAAAACTGAAACAGAAGGTGTTTCATTTGTAATTTTAAAGTAGAAAATTTGATAATGATAATAGGCACTTTGTTGCTCGCCGTTTGCCCCCATGTAATTATCAAATTGATATTCAATTACATATACATATTCACCTGCTTGATTTTGATTTTCGTTTGTAAAACCGGCAGACTTTTTAATTGATTTTCTTTGATCTTCAGTTGTAACCTTGTAGATTGTACTTGAAGAATTTAATGTTACATTTGACAAAAACTTAACAGGTACTTGATTTGTCGTTACAGGTGTTATGTCTTGAATATATGTTGCAATTGTCGAAGGTTGTATAGCTTTTATAATTGTGGATTGAGAATGTTTATCAACAGTATCATTAGAAGCCATAAAACCAGCTGTTATATCTGCTGATTTTTCAAAGTTTAGATAATTTTCATCAAAAGATTTTAATTCTCGTGTAGGGTATTGATTTGTGCTTGAGTCAACGGGTTCGTTGAAATTTGTGTACATAGTTTGATATCCATAAACATATAAACGCTGTGCCTTGTTGTATTGTATTAAACTGTTTTGGGTATCAAGTTCGTTAAATGGCAATTGAAAAATTTTATATGTCCCGTCTTGATAATCAATTCTATAAAGATATTCAAAAGATATGTCATATTCGCCTAAATCGTTAAAAGTTATGTAAGCTAAATCTTCGTTAAAGTTTACAAATACTTTAGGGTCGTTTACAATATTGCCATTTTCATCTTTAATTGAAAAAGAACCATTTCCATTGTACTCGATTTTTTGATAATGTGTAATTTGATTGTAGTCTGTATAACTCACTGTTATTTGATATATATTAGGGTTATAAGAAAATTTTGGCAGAGTCGATGTTGTGTAGTTATAAAAATAAAACTTTGAATAATTTGCATTATTTGATATTGTGACATCTTCTACATTTTCCATAGTTACATTTTGTAGCCCGGTAGAAGAATTAAAGTAAGTGCTAGAATTAAAAATCATAAAAGTATAAGCAATTTGGACTAAGTCTGATGAATCAGTAGTATAAGTTGTTCCATTATCGTATGTATAATACCTAGTCATAGGAATCACTAGTGTGTACAATCCTTCAGTTAAAGTAACGGTAGAGTTGCCAGATTGAGCAGATATAGATTCACCGAGGGTTAACTTTATGTTTAGTTGTTCTGGTGCTTTTGGCAAGCCTTCCACAGTGAATGAGTCTTTAAGGCTTTTAGCAAATGTCGAAATAGAGATACTGTTCAATAAGTTGTTGGACTTTTCTTCTTCAGTTAAAGAGGAAAGCTCTTGATTTGTAATATCTTTGTATAAGGAAAGAGATGAAGTAAAATTAAATAAATAATATTCGTCGGTATTATTTTCATTAGGCAAATATGCAAAATTTATTTTTTCAACTTCTTTATTTTCATTAGAAGTTGGATCTTTCTCGATAATAGTTCTTTTTATTTGATCTGTTGCAATTGAAATATTAACGGCATTAGAGCCTTCTTGGCTGTTAAGCAAAATTATGCTTTTTTGTGAAGCAGTGGCAACTCCACCGGAAATATTTAAATACTCAGGTAAAGAATTTGATACAGAATTGTAATCCGTAAAATCTGCTTCAGATTTTTTAGCGTTTATATTTATAAAAAATAATCCGCAAATAAACATACCGATTATTCCAAAAATTAGACAAATAGAATTAAAAATATTTTTTAATTTCATAATAGCACCTCAAATCGACATTTTTTTACAATTTGATTTTATCATAATAGAATAAAAATTCAAAATAATTTCGCTATATTTATAATTAAATATAATAATATTTAATTTATAAACTTACATAAAAATTGTTTGCAAAATTAAAATAAAAATACAAAAAATAAAAATTTTGAAACAAATTTAATTTAATAAGAAAAAAATAAAATAATCGATATTAAATATGCTAATTTAAAATTACAAAATAATTGTTATAAATAATCAATAAAATAAAAAATCTATTCAATTATATATTTTTTTGCCTTTATTTAAAAGAAAAAGAGTTTAATTTTAGTTTAAACTCTTTCAAAATTTTTTAACTTAATTTTATTCAATTTTTTTATTTTTTTATACATCAATTTTAATATTTTTTTTCGTTTGACTGCGACTGCTATTTTAATGTGGCCTTTTTCTGTAAAGTTAACAAAAGTTTTGCCTGGCTCTAAATCGCAATCGACCTGAATTTCACAGTTTTTTAATTTAAACAAATTTTCATATTCGAGAAGTAGATATGCACAAGTATCATTTGTGGCAATTCTTTTGTCAGGGAAATTTGGTTCCCAATAACTGCTATACATTTGATATAAAAAGTTGCCCACATCACCTAGATTTTTTATTTTATTTACAAATTTTTCGTCAAAATGAGCTTTTCTTCTTCCCATATCAGATGGAATCATGTATAAAGGAATTTTTGATTCTAAAACGATTTTAAATGCTTCTGGGTCAGTCGAAATATTGAAAGATATGTGATCTGGGAAGCCCGGCATTCCATAAGGAGAACCACCTTCAAAATAAATACACGGAATTTTGCTTATAATGTCAGGGTGGTCAATCATCAATTTTGCAATGTTTGTATGTGGTCCCAAAACAACAGGAATTATATCGCCATCGCCTTCATTTAATACTCTATACATCGCTTCTATTGCATCTTCTTTTATAATTTTATGAGAAGTAGTTTTAGGAGGAATGTATCCGCCCAAACCTTCTTTTTGATGAATATATTCGGCAGTAGGTGAATTGCGAAATAATGCTTTACTTTCTCCTTTGGCTACAGGAATATCTTTTTCATATAAATCTAATAAATGTAAAGCATTTCTTGTTGCTTTTTCAATAGGTACATTTCCTCTCAGAGTAGTAATAAGTTTTATGTCGATATTTTTATCAAACATCATCAAAGATAAACAAGCAGCATCGTCTACTCCAGGTTCTGTTATCACAATCACTTTTTTAATTTTATTCTTTTTCATAATGCTCATATTCAATATTATATTACATTTTAATAAAAATTCAAAATATTTGTGTAAAAATGAAGTTTTATTTAAAAAAAATGTTTTTGATTTTAATAATTTACTCATTTCATTGTGTAAAGATTTTATATGATGATTTTTATTAAAGAGTCGAAATATGTTGAAAAAAATTATAATAATATTGTACTTTAAGTTTTTTTATGTTATAATAAACAAAAAGATAGGAGGAAATATGTTCGATCAAGGTGCGAGGGAAGATGAAAGAGATGAGGCATATGATAATTGGATAGCGCTACAAAAAAAAATAAAAGAAGAAGATAAAAAAAGAGAAGAAGAAAAGCAAAAAGAAATAGAGAAAAGTCAAAAAGAAAAACAAAAAGCACAAGAGGACTTTGAGAAAGAACATTTTGAATGGCAAGGCGACCAGCTTGCTTTTAAATGCGTTTTTGATGATGATGAAAAAGAGTAGAGTTTAAACGGGGAGAAATAAAAAATGGTATTAACAATAAATTAGTAAGAGATAAAATCCCGGAAATTTGTAAACAAAATAAACAATTACCCGTTTTTGAAGTTTTAGAAAAATCTCAATACATTAAAGAATTGAACAAAAAATTACAGGAAGAACTTAATGAATATTTGAAAGATGATAATATTGAAGAACTTGCAGATTTGGAAGAGGTTTTAAGGGCAATTCTTGTAATAAAGGGTATAGATTATAAAGAATTCGAGGATATAAGATTAAATAAAGCAAAGCAAAAAGGCGCTTTTAGCAAAAGATTTTTTTTAATTAGTGTAAGTGAAGAATCCGAAAGTTAATTTTAATTTTTCAATCTTTAAATTTGATTTTTATGTAAAAATATTGTTTGTAGGTGATAAAAAATGGAATTTTCTGATTATTGGAATGCAACTCATAAAAAGTATTATACAGGTAAAATTATCTATGACAACTGGTTAGATGATTATAAGCAAATACTAAGCAAAATAAAAACTAGCGTTTTAGACTTAGGGTGTGGAACCGGTAATGACACTTTATATCTTGTCGAAAGAGGGTTTAAAGTAATTGCGTGCGATTATTCTGAGACGGCGTTAGATAAGATAAAAAAAGAATTAAATAAAGTTGAGACCAGATTGGTTGACATATCAGAAAAATTGCCTTTTGGTGATAATTGCTTTGATTTAATAATTGCAGATTTAAGTTTGCACTATTTTGATACGAAAACAACTAATAACATAATGAATGAAATAAAAAGAATATTAAAACCTAAAGGTCACCTGCTAGCAAGAGTTAATTCTATAGAAGATGTCAATCATGGAGCGGGAAAAGGTAAACTAATAGAAAAAAATTTTTATTTTGTTGAAGGTTATAATAAAAGATTTTTCTCAAATGATGATGTTAAAAAGTTTTTTTCTATAATAGGCAAATTGAAATTTAAAAAAGCCGATATGTTAAAATACGAAAAGCCTAAAAAAGTAATAGAAATTGATGCTGAAAAAGATTAGATAAAAGAGGGTAAAATGAAAAATTTTTTTATAGTTCATGCTTTAGGCAATACTGGGAATGATTATTGGTATCCTTGGCTTAAAAATTATATTGAAAAATTAGGGTACAAATGTTATGTGCCTACTTTGCCAGGTATTGAAAAAATGAGTTATAATACTTGGGAAAAAGAGTTTGCCAAGGTTGCAAAGTTTTTAAACAAAGATAGCGTTGTAATAGGTCATTCAACGGGTAGTATTTTTTTAGCGCACTATTTATTAAAACATAAAATTTATATTGATAAATTTATAGGTGTTGTTTCTTTCAATGAACCAAATAATAGTGGGCAACATGAAGATTGGGATGAAATAAATAAATCTTTTTTTGTAAATAATTTAAATATGCTAAAAAATTATGCTTGTCAACGGATATGTTTTTATTCACCGACGGATATCTATGATTTTAAAAAACTCGATGATTTTGCGAACATTGTTGAAGCAAAGAAAGTTATAATACAAAAAGCAGGACATTTTACGGCAATAACTGGATATGGTGAAAAGTTTAATGAAATTTTAAATTATATTTTTTGAATATAAAAATTAATTTAAAGTAGTAAAAAAATGTCGATTTTTGTTTGTTTTTAATTAAAATTTTTTATAAAATTTATTTTAGAGGTACTTATGAGTGAAAAAATTCAAAAACTAAAAACCTTTTTAAATGAAAACCATAAAAAAACAAGAGTTTTAGTGACATATATTGAAAGTGGGATGGGGCACATTATGAGTGCAAGTGCCATTGCTGGAAAATTAAAAGAAAAATATGGCAATGAACTTGAAATTATAGAAGAAAATATAATGAAATGCGACAATAATAAAAATCAAATCAAGTTTGAAAAATTTATGAGTGACCAAGTTAAAATTACAAACAAAGTTAAAGGATATGGCGCATTTATGTTTTGGCTTATAGACTTTCTGGGAAATCAAAGGTTTTTAAAAGTCGTTCATAGAACTATATTTAAAAAAGCAACTGACGCCACTATTGAGGCTATGAGAAAACGCAACCCTGAGGTTATCATTTCAACGCATCATTTTATTACATTTTGTGCTATAGAATTAAAAAGAAAATTTATGCCTAATTTAACCATTATTACATATGATCCTGACAACAATGTACATTGCTGGTGGGATAATAGGAGTGAGATATTTATCACTAACAATGAAATTGCTGTTAAAGAGGCGATTGAGAAAAGAAAATTTAAACCAGAAGCTCTAAAAAAAGTGTTTTTTACAGCCAGAGATTCGGTTGTCAATGCTAACGGCACTAAAGAAGAATATAGAAAAAAGTATGGGTTGCCATTGGACAAGTTTGCAGTAATTGTAGCCGATGGGGCTTATGCAAGTGCGAATGCAAAAAAATACACGCTAGAACTTATGAAAACAGATTTGCCACTAACTATTGTAATGCTAGCTGGAAAAAATGAAAAAGTTTTAAATTTTTTCAAAGAAAAAGCAAAAAAGACAAAAAACAATATAACCTTAATTCCTATGGGTTTTACGGATAAAGCTTATGAACTTTACGGGGCGTGTGATGTTTTCATCACAAAAGGTGGGCCTAACGCAATACTCGATAGTTTGTATATGGGAACTCCTGTTTTAGCTAATTTTTATGCTCAAAACATGGAAAAGGCGGCCATAAATCTTTTTGTTAATATTATGGGGTGCGGAGTTGCTATTTACAACAAAAAGAAAGCACGAAAGCAAGTAGAAGAATGGATAAAAAATCCAGAATTGTTAAATGTATATAAAGATAATATTAAACGTCAAATAGATAAAAATCAAAATGGTTCTTCGCAGATTGCTGATATAATTATGGAAGAAATCGAGAAAAAAGAAAAACAAATAGTATAAAAAATGTGGATTTATGTAAAAGCATAAATCCACATTTTTTATGTTGCATTATTTTGCTCAACTTCTTCGTCAAATTCAAATTCATTTTCTAGCATTTCTTTTTGCTTGCGAGATTTTGACAGTTTGTATAATGTCAAAAGACGAGGGCGCATATACCTTTGTATTAACACAGGCATAATGTGACAAATAAAGTTGACAATAAAAACAGGTAAAGCTATAAGAAGTTTGAAAGGTTTTGGAATTATAAAAAACATGAAAATTGCTAAGAATGCTGAAAGAGAGTGAATAGCTTCTGATTTGCAACTGTCTGTCAAAAATTCCTCTAAGTATTTTGGATTTGTAGGATCTTTTAATTTATTTTTTTCAAATCCTCCAAATTTACCAAGTTCAGGTACTTTATCTTTCCATTTTTTAACTTTTAAAATTTTGTATATTTGTTTTTCAATCTTAAATGTTTTAAAGAATTTCAAATCAGGCTTAAAATATTTTGAAGGCAATTTATGTATCATTAGCATTATTAAGAATGATATCAAGCCACAAAAAGCAACCGCTATAAAAAAATGCAAAAAAATTGTTCCTATTGAAAATGTATTATGCAGAGCAATAGGAATATTTAGAGAGAATATAAAAATGACGGAAATAGTTATTAAAATAAAATATAGCATTGATTATCTACGTCTTTATTTTATAATATATTTTAAAAAATTACAACTATTTATTTTCTAAATTTATAAATTTTATTTTAGCGATATTTTTAAATTTGGATTATTTTTCATTTTGGATAAAATGGTGGCATTAAAAGTAAAAATTCTTGAACAATTACTTAATAAATATTGACATATGAATTATTTTTGTGTTTTAGTAACTTTAAGAAAAAAATAAAGATAGTGAGTAAAAAAATATGAAACGAATAAATGTAAGAGCAATTATAATAGTAAATGAATCAATAGTTTCTATGTATAGAGAGTTTAATAACCGTGTTTTTTACACCTTTCCGGGATGCGGTTTAGATGGTCGAGAAAGCGAAGAAAAGTGTGTAAAAAGAGAAGTGTTTGAAGAATTTGGCTTAGAAATAAAACCAATCAAAAAAGTTTATATTTATGAAAACGAAAAAAGTATTGAACATATTTATGTCTGTAATATAGTTGGTGGAGAATTTGGACGGGGAGAAGGAGAAGAATATAAAAACAACAAAAATGGAGTGTATAAACCTTGCATTATAAAAATAAAAGAAATCAAACACCTGCCATTTATGCCTTCAGAACTAGCACACGCCTTTGCTGGTGATTATGAAAAATTCGGAAAAGACTTGAGAAATGATATTTTATTAGTTAAAGGGCAAATTAAGTAAAAGAATAAAACGGTTTGTTTTGATTTTAATGGAATATTGTATAGGCTGAAATACCCACGTTTTCATTGCAATTAAAAATTTAACAAAAATTTAATATTTTTCACTTTATAAACTTTCAACACTTTGATAATATATCTTGATATTTAGATTGTTGAGCAATTTATTTTGATACTAATAAAATATTTCTTACATATAAAAAATCACAAGTGGAGTAAGCTTTACTTGTGACATTTTTGGCGGAGAGAGGGGGAGTCGAACCCCCGATACAACAAGGTTGTATAACGGATTTCGAATCCGTCTCATTCGGCCTCTCTGACATCTCTCCAGACAAAAAATATTATATCATATAATATAATATTTTTCAATTTTTTTGTTGATTTTTACTCTATTCTTTTTTATTTTTGTATTTTTACAATTTTTGTGGTGATGATTTTATCAATTTGTTGATTTTTTTTAAAAAGAATAGTTAAAATTGTAGATTTAATTATCAGAAATAGTTATAAATTATAATCAATTATATAATTTGCCATTTGTATTTCGGTTAAAAAATATAAAAAATTTTCAAAAACGTTCAATTTTGATTCCTTTTTCTTCTAAATTGTATTTTGTTTAAATTAAAAAATTTTATTTGTTTTCATTAAAATTTGGTAATTTAAAATAAAGATTTTTTAAAATAAAAATGCGTTTATTAAAAAAGCTTAGCAAAATTAGACAAGTAATATTTGCTAAGCCAATTTTATTAAATTATTATATTGCAAATTCTCTTTGGTACATAAATAAATTTTTTGATTTCTTGACCATTTATAAAATCTTTTACGCTATTTTTTGCAAGATTTTCGATTTCTTCTTGGCTCAAGTTGTTGGTTATCATAATTTTAGATTTAACTTTGCCATTGATTTGAACAGGAATTTCGATTTCGTCAACAATCAGCGCATTTTTGTCGTATGTTGGCCATTTTTCATATGAAATTGTATTATTGTGTCCGAGATTTTGCCATATCTCTTCTGTAATAAACGGGCAAACAGGATTTAGAAGTTTAATAAAACCTTCTGCATATTGCGTTGGGAATATTTCTTCCTTCGAAACTGCGTTTATAAAGACCATCATTTGAGAAATAGCTGTATTAAAGTTTAAAGTTTCAAAATCTTCTGTAACTTTTTTAACAGTTTGATTGTATATAAATTTTAAGTTTTTATTTTCTACATCACAGATGTGTTTTTCTTGATAAATTTTCCAAACTCTATCCAAGAATTTTCTTGAGCCAGCCACTCCATTGTTATCCCATGGTTTAGAGATTTCAAGAGGCCCCATAAACATTTCATAAAATCTTAAAGTATCTGCGCCATACTTTGCGATAACATCATTTGGATTGACAATGAATTCAGGATATCTTTTTCCCATTTTAATTCCATTTGCGCCTAAAATCATGCCTTGATGAACTAGTTTTTGGAAAGGCTCTTTTACAGGAACTATTCCTTCATCATAAAGAAAATTGTTCCACATTCTTGAATACAATAAATGTCCGCCGATGTGCTCTGGGCCTCCTACATACAAATCTACAGGCATCCAGTGCTGTAATAATTTTTTGTCTGCAAGTTGTTTATCGTTAAAAGGGTCAATATATCTTAAAAAATACCAACTAGATCCAGCACTTCCGGGCATTGTTGAAGTTTCTCTTTTTCCTTTTTTGCCTTTATAAGTGACATTTACCCACGATTTATCTCTAGCAAGCGGGCTCTTTCCTTCTTTGGTCGGTTTGTAATCTTCAAGTATTGGTAAAACTAATGGCAAATCATCATCGTTTAGTGCAGTAATAGTGCCGTCATCGTTGTATATGATTGGTATTGGCTCGCCCCAATAACGCTGCCTAGCAAAAATCCATTCACGCATTCTATAATTTACTTTTTCTCTTGCTTTACCCATATTTATGAGTTTGGCAGTGATGGCAGATTTTGCTTCTTCTACAGTTAATCCAGAAAATTCTTCACTATTTACAAGTTTGCAACCTTTGCCAAGATAATCTTGTTTTTCAAAGGCGCTTTTAGTTACATCACGCCCAGAGATAACTTGAATCATTTCAATATTATGGGCGATTGCATATTCAAAATCTCTTTGGTCATGGCTTGGCACCGCCATAACAGCACCCGTGCCATAACTTGCCAAAACAAAATCACCTAAAAATATTGGAACTTTTTTGTTGTTTACAGGGTTGACAGCGAAAATTTCTTCGAGTTTAACTCCTGTTTTTCCTTTGTTTAACTCAGTTCTTTCAAGGTCGCTAAGTTTTGCTGTTTCTTGTCTATATTTTTCTACATCGCTCCAATTTTTAATTCTATCTCTTAGTTTATCAACTAAGGTGTTTTCTGGCGCAAGAACCATAAATGTTATGCCGTATATTGTCTCTATACATGTCGTAAATATTGAGAAACTGCCACCACCAACAATTTCAAAATCTACTTCAACACCAGTAGATTTGCCAATCCAATTTTTTTGCATTGTTTTTGTGCTTTCAGGCCAATCTATTGTATCTAATCCTTCAATCAGTCTTTCAGCATATTTTGGCATATCAATAACCCATTGTTTCATGTTCTTTTTTATAACAGGGTATCCACCTCTTTCAGATTTACCATCGACAATTTCGTCATTTGCAAGCACGCACCCGAGTTCTTCGCAATAGTTGACTGGCATCTCAACATTTTTAGCAAGCCCTTTTTCGTATAACTTTTTAAAAATCCATTGTGTCCATTTGTAATATTTAGGATCGCAAGTTGAAATTTCTCTAGACCAATCAAAAGATAAACCCAAGTTTTTAAGTTGTGAACGGAAAAAATCTATATTGTTTTTTGTAAACTCGGCAGGGTGATTGCCTGTTGAAATAGCATATTGTTCAGCAGGTAAGCCAAATGAGTCAAAACCCATTGGGTGCAAAACATTATAGCCCTGCATTCTTTTCATTCTGCTTACTATGTCGGTGGCTGTATAACCTTCAGGGTGACCTACATGTAGGCCAGCACCGGACGGATAAGGGAACATGTCAAGCGCATAATATTTTGGCTTAGAAAAATCCCAAACATCTGTTTTAAAAGTTTGGTTTTCTTCCCAGTACTTTTTCCATTTTTCTTCAATTTGATGTGTATTGTATTCTTTCATAAATTCTCCCCATACAAAAAAACGAGCATAGGTTGTGCTCGTAATTTTTTAGCACAACCAAAACTTGTGCCACATTAAAGTGACACGAATTTAAAGTAGTGCTAAGTTTTTTTGATTTTCCATAGGTAAATATTATCAAAATAATAGATTTTTGTCAATCATTATATAATGTTTTATAAATCAATTTGATAAAAAAGAAAGAGCTTTTTAGCTCTTTCTCGTTTTTTTAGACCAATTAGTTTGCTGTATTTAATTTTTTGATTACTAAAACAATATCTCCATTTTTTGGTATTGTTATAGTTGCATCAGAAGAAGTCTCTATTGGAGTTATCGCAAGATCAACAATATCATTTGCAGAAAGTGAGGTTATTATTAAATTTGTTGTTTCTGCTACATGTTCGTCTTCATTTGAACTTCTTAAGGTTGTTTGCTCTATAATTGATGCTGGAATTGACTCATAATTTTTTCTTACTGCAACTGCAAATTTAGCCGCTTTTGATGAAACAATTTTTGCTCTATAGAAAATTTCATAATCTCCGTCTTGTTGGATAGTGATTTGATTTTCGTCAGTTTTCGTGTTAAAATTTGGCATTTGAGAATTTAGTTGCAACTGCATGAAAGAACTAGTTCTTGAAAGCGTCGCAGTTTGTGGCTCGTTGTTAGAAAGTCCAGCATAAGCTGATAAGCCAGCAAGTGCGCCTCCAGAAGGTCCGGTAGGTCCAGTAGGACCAGTCGGTCCAGTTGCGCCTTCAGCCCCAGTATCGCCTTGAGGTCCAGTAGGACCAGTCGGTCCGGTAGCACCATCTGCGCCTGCAGTGCCTTGTGGGCCTGTAGGTCCAGTTGCGCCTTCAGCTCCAGTATCGCCTTGAGGTCCAGTCGGTCCGGTAGGGCCGGTAGGTCCCGTTGCCCCTTCAGCACCTGTGTCGCCCTGCGGCCCAGTAGGGCCTGTAGGTCCAGTTGCTCCATCAGCTCCTGTTGTACCAGTAGGTCCGGTTGGACCAGTAGCACCAGTTCCCTCCGGTCCGGTAGGGCCGGTAGGTCCAGTCGGTCCCGTTGGACCGGTAGCACCTTCAGCCCCCGTGTCGCCTTGAGGCCCAGTTGGTCCAGTCGGTCCTGTTGCACCAGTTGGTCCAGTCGGTCCTGTTGCGCCAGTTCCCGCAGGCCCAGTTGGGCCGGTAGGTCCCGTTGCCCCAGTAGAACCAGTTGGTCCTGTTGCGCCAGTTCCCGCAGGTCCAGTTGGGCCGGTAGGTCCCGTTGCCCCAGTAGAACCAGTTGGTCCCGTTGCACCGTTACCAGTCGGTCCTGTTGCACCAATTGGCCCTGTTGCACCAGTTGGTCCAGTTGGGCCTGTTGCTCCGGTAGCACCAGTAGGGCCTGTAGGCCCTGTTGCACCAGTTGGTCCGGTAGCACCTTGAGGTATGTTAAACGTTAAATCTGCGGTCGAGCCAACGCCTGTCTGAACAACCGAGGCAGGTTGACCTGCAGCCAAAGTGTTTGTTGCAATAACATCAATAGTTGTTACTGTAGCGCCAGTTGGGCCTGTTGGTCCAGTAGCACCGGTAGGTCCCGTTGGCCCAGTAGCGCCTTGAGGACCTGCAGGTCCCATAGGACCAGTTGGTCCTGTAGCACCAGAGATAATAATAGGTGGTCTACAAGGGCGTGTAGAACAACAATTTGGTCTATTGTTTATAAAATTATTAAAAAACATTTTATCCTCACAATGGAGTTTAAACACTCCAATGCATTTTATGTTACAATTAAAAAAAAGGTAATAAAATTTATAAAAAATATGTAAATTTTAAATTTCTATTAAATTTTATAAATATTTTATTTGTTGATTGAAGATGATGTTTTATTTATTTTATTTAAAATGTTTTGAAGATTTATATATATTATTGATGCTATTCTATTTTGCTCAGGGATATTTATAATTTCTATAAGATTTTTGGCCTCTTCCAAAGCGTTTATAATTAAATCCCGAAAAATAAGGGTGTTAGAATTCTTTTCAGGCAATTCAAGCGGGGAAGCAAAAAAAGAATAATATAAATTGCTAGTTAAAAGTTCAATTTTGCAAAGATCATCAATTTGCGAATCATCTTTTTCTTTAGCAAGTACCAAATAGTTGTATAACGATTGAATTGTATTTTTTAATTTTTGCATAGCAGTTGAATTGTTGTTTAGCGTTTGACAAAAAATATTATTTACCCCATTTATTTCTTCTTTTTCTGATAAGATATTATGCTTTAAAAAAAACTTGTGCATAGATTATCTCCTTTACACAAGTATATATGAATTTTTTATTTTGTTTGCTCTAGTTTTTTAAACTACAAGTTCTGGATATGCGGCGTGAAGAATTTCAGGGATTGCAAGTGTAATAAATAAAACAAGTGCAAGCAAAACTACTACGCCGACAATAGTGTTTTTAATTCTGTTTTGTGCATTTTTTCTTGCATCTTCACTTTCGCTTTTAGCAAGATTTATTCCCAAAATAATGGCATATACAGTACCAGCTCCGCCTAAAACTGCTAAAATGGTATATAAAATAATTGGTAATGATGCATATAAATCATTAAGCCAAGATAGTGAACCTAAATATTGATAACCAAGAAGTGATAGAAATTTCATTTTTGTCTCCTTGAAAATTTTTATAAAATAATCTTAACATATTTAAAAAAAATTTACAACATATTTAAAAAAGTTTTTATCATGCAATAAAAAAAACTTGCAAAACTGCAAGTTTTTTTTCGATTGAAATTTTATCCTTTAGCTGGAGGCACATAATTTGTCAATCCAACATTGAATGCAGATAAAATCATTGGAAGGAATGTGTTGAAGAATAAGATCAAAACAATTGTAACACCTACAGCAATTGCAACAGTAATTAAATGTTTTTTTGCTTCATCTCTTTTACCTTGCTCTTCAGCTCTTGCAAGTCTAATACCTAAGTATATTGCATAGATTGCACCTATAGCAGCGACTATACCTAAAACAACCCATAAAACGATAGACAAAACATTAAATAGGTCAGCAAGAAGTTGATATTTATCTGATCCTAACTTGTCCTGTAGATTTCCAAAAAACTCTGTCCAACTTGCAGCAGCGAATAAACTTTGCATAATAAATTCCTCCTAAAATTGAGATTGATTTTTTATTTACAAGAGTAATATATCACAAAAAAAATAAATTACAAAATGATTTTGACAAATTTTTCAAATATTTTTCATTTTTTTATTTATTTTTTCTATTTTATTTTTTCTTATTTTTTTAAAATTATTTATTAAATCGATTTTTTTTATTCAATATTAAATTAAACTGAAAATACAAAATTAAATTAACATAAAAATATAAATAAAAAAATTGCCCGTTTAGGCAATTTTAAAAGAAGAAAGAATTTCCGTTATTTGGGCAAGTGTTTTGCGTGCAAGAATTATTGTTATAATAGTAATTTTGTCCATTTAATGCTAAGAGAAGTAATAATAAAAAGTTTGTATTTGTATTTAGGTTCGTGTCTGTTGCTGAAGTTATGACAGATAACAAAAGAACAAACAGAATATTTTGTGTGCTGTTCATGATCCCTCCTTTTACAAAAATCTTAGTTTAATGACAAAAAAGTATATATTTCTTTTTTGTTATTTCTTTTGTATTTGTCAAAAGATAGTTACAGGCAATTTCCATAAATATTTATGAAAGACCGCCGATAAATGTTAATAAAAGGAAGTGAAATATGAATAGATTTCTTCTTTTGACTGAAAAAAATAGGCGAGAGGTTGCACAAGCTCTGCCGGGCGAAAGTGCTTCGAGAAAACTTGCTGATTATTTCCAAAATTTTGCTGATTCGACTCGCATTAAAATTTTGACTTGCCTATCTATGATGAACATGTGTGTAAATGACCTTTCTACAATTCTTGGAATAAATCAAACGACTATTTCTCACCAACTTAAAACTCTTAAGGATCAAGGGATTGTTTCTTATAAAAGAGAGGGTAAAATTTTAGTTTATTATCTTACAAGTTCGTCCATTAACGATATAATGTTGTATGCAGTTCAAGGTCTATAAAATAATCTAAGTCTTAAAGTCTTGACAAAAATTGTTTGTTTTGGCATAATCATGCTGGAGCATTTATGAAAAGAATTTTTGAAACTTTAAACAATATGAGTTTTATTTTGCCTGATGACTATAGTTTGACAAACGACAAGTATAGTTTGCCAAATGGTCAAGGTTTTATAAATACAGAAAACTATTTATCGAATAATGGTGATGTTATATCTTTTTTTGAAATACATAGACAGAATAAAGACTTTTTTGATAGTTATGACAAATTTTGTAAAGACTACAAAATGATAAGCCAAAAGTTTGAATTATACAGAAATTTCAAAATAAGATTAGGCGACTATCTTTTTCCTTTCTATATAATAAAAGGGTTTAATCAAAAACTAGTTTACTTTGTTCAAGCTTTTATTGATTGTGGTGATTGTTTAGGCTGTTTAATGTTTCAAATTTCTAATGTAAGTGAAAATGTTAAGGAAATGGCAAACAAAAACAAAATTTTTGATGATGTAATAAAAATTTTAAGGAGTGTAAGATGAAAAAACTCCTACTTCATTCTTGTTGCGGACCATGTTCGACACAAGTTATAGATTATTTAAAAAATGATTATGAAATAACTGTTTATTATTATAATCCTAATATAGACACAGAAGAAGAATACTTACATCGTCTTTCTGAGCAAAAAAGGTTTTGTCAAATTGTGGGTATTCCGGTTTTAGAAGACGGGTATAATTCAGAAGATTTTTTGACGGCAGTCAAAGGTCTAGAAAATGAAAAAGAGGGTGGAGCCAGATGTGCAGTTTGTTTTAAATTGCGTCTTTTAAAAACAGCTAAAAAAGCAAAAGAAAATGGATTTGACATTTTTGGAACAACATTGACGGTCTCTCCTCATAAAAACGCGCAAATTATAAATGCGATTGGGAAAAGCATATCTTTTGACGAAGAAATTGATTTTTTAGAAGGAAATTACAAAAAACAAGATGGTTATAAAAAAAGCATTGAATTTTCAAAAAAATATAACCTATATAGACAAAATTATTGTGGTTGCAAATTTGCTAAGGATAAAAAATAGTAAAATGTTTGGAAAGATAAGGTAAATGTATTAAAATACAATTTAGGTGTTAACATTGAAATTCCAATTCGACGAAGATAAAAAATATATGTATTTTGAAGATGAAAGATGTGCAAAACTTACAAAAAGATGCCTTAGGAGTATGTACATTGCTTTTATCGTGCTTGCGATAGTTTTTGGGGCAATTTATATATGGTTTTATTCTGAATTTTTATTTTTGAAAATAACAGGAATGTCAATGCAACCAACATTAAACCCGAATATTACAACTCAACAAGAAGGGCATGATGGCGCTCTTGTGGATCTTGACGCAGAGATTGATTATGGAGATATCATTATAATTAAACAGCCAGACTCGCCAAATTCTGATCAAACCATAATTAAAAGAGTTTTGGCTTTTGAGGGTGATAAGATAGCATTGATTAAAACATACGGGCAAAATAATTCATATCACTACTATGTCGTAAGAATTAAAAACAATTCAACACAAATTGAAATTTTAAAAGAAGATTATATTTTATATAATGATAATGGCTTGCCCGATTGGGAAAGCGAAGACAGTATAAATTATTTAGGTGTCGAGTATGATGCAAAATTTTATCAAAATTATATTTGGCAACAGGGCAAATTTTACAACTTTGCAAAAATTTCAACTATAACCGTAAATGGTCAAAATGTAAAGTTTTATCAACTGGGGGAAGACGAAATCTTTTATTTAGGTGACAACAGGGCGCATAGCTCCGACGCAAGATATTATGGTCCGGTCAAACAAAGCGAAATGGTGGTTGGCAAAGTAGTTAAAATCATTGCTGATGGCTATGAGTCAAATTTGTTTTTCGTTAGGGCTTATTATCAACTTAAAGGTTTATTTGGTTACTTTATGCCTAAACTTCTTGATTATTTTGCTTGGAAAGGCTAAAATCGTTTGGAATTTAAAGGGAAATGTGATATCATTAGCATAGGTTAAAACCTAAATATTTTAAAAGGAGAATGATAGATGAACAAACAACAATTTATCAAAGCATTCGCAGATAAGGCAAACTTTACTCAAAAAGACGCAGGAATTGCTTTTGACGCTATGGCATCAACTATTATTGATGCACTTAAATCAGGAGAAAAAATTCAAATTGCAGGATTTGGAACTTATGAAGTGAAAAGCCGTCCAGCAAGAGAAGGAATCAACCCTTCAACTAAACAAAAGGTTAAAATTCCAGCTCAAAAAGTTCCTTCTTTCAAATTTGGAAACAGTTTTAAAGGTCTTTTTAACTAATACAAATAAAAAACTTGCCATGCGACAAAAATTGCTTTTATTTAGCGAAATTTGCCTAAGGGGCAAGTTTTTTTGTTGTTAAATTTCATTTTGCAACGGTCAATTTTATTTATCTAAAATACAATTTTACATATTTTGTTTTGTTTAACTCATACTATCAAAAAAGGTGAGTAATGAAGCAAATTGTAGAAGAAAAAATTGAAAATTTTAAAAATCAATTTCACGACAGTGATGATTTTGCAAGTAGAATTTTCATTTGTGATCAAGGTACAATCGGGTTTGTTTTTTTAAAAAGTATGTCAGACCCAATACTTTTTTCACAAAATATATATCTTCCTATTCAAAATTATGCTAAAACAATTAGTTCTGATAATCTTATAAATGTGATCTTGAAAAACAATGTTATTGAAAAAATAGAGAGTAAAGATATAATAAAAAATATTTTAGATGGAAAGGTTGTTGTCTTTTCTGATTTTTTCAATGATTATATTTCAGTTGATATTACTTCTTATCCAACAAGAACTCCAAGCGAGCCTCCAACTTCACCTGTTATTCAAGGCCCCAGAGAAGGCTTTGTGGAAGATTTTAAAACAAACATGACGCTCATTCGTCGTCGTATTCATTCAAAAGATTTGGTATTTGAAACGATGTTTGTTGGTCAAATTACGCAAACAAAAGTTATATTGACCTATATTGATAAAGTGGCAGACAAAAAGGTTGTCAAGCATATAAAAAATAAAATTTCTAAAATAAAAATTAATGGAATTGTTGATTCATATTACATACTTTCTTTTCTAGAAAAAAGGCCCAATTCATTGTTTAAACAAATTGGAAATTCGGAAAAACCAGATGTTGTAGTTTCAAAGATGTTAGAAGGCAAAGTGGCAATTATTGTAGATAATTCTCCAATTGTGTTAACTGTTCCTTTTATCCTTATGGAAGATATGCAGTCAAGCAATGACTATTACACCAATCACCACTATTCGAGTGTAGTTCGTTTTATAAGAATGCTTGGGCTTTTGATAGCAATTGTTGCACCGGGTTTTTATCTCGCGCTTCAATTATTTCATTATAACATTTTGCCATTGAATTTTTTAATAACTATTGCAGATACTACGCAAGGGTTGCCTTTTACACCATTTTTAGAGATTTTGTTTATATTTTTACTTTTCCAAATTTTGTATGAAGTCAGTCTTCGTCTTCCTAGTTATCTTGGACTTGCAACCTCAGTTGTTGGGGCTTTAATTCTTGGTGACACTGGTGTTAAAGCAGGTTTAATATCTCCGCCGGGAGTAATTATTACGGCTCTTGCTAAAATTGCACTTTACACTGTGCCTGAGCAACAATCTCAAATCACGGTTTTGCAAATAATTTTTATTATTCTAGGTGGCTCTTTAGGTATTTTAGGCATAGTTTGTGGCTTTATTTATGTTGTAAATTATTTAAATACTCTTAATGATTTCGACACGCCTTATATGGCTCCTTACGCTCCAAGAATCAGAAAAGATTTGCAAGATGGACTTATTAAAGTTCCTCCTAATGATATGAAATCGCCGCCATCTTCTTTTGCTGGCCCAATAAATAAGGAGGGAAAATGAAAACTATAAGTGCAAGGCAAACCGGTATTATCATTTTTTTAACAATTTTTGCAAATAAAATACTTCTTTTGCCATCAATTATGTATCAAAAATCACAAGCAGACGCAGTTTTTGTTATGTTTGGCATATTTGCATTAGAACTTTTCATTCTTTGGGTATTTTTATCTTTAAAAAAGAGGTATCCTTATCAAAATTTGCAACAAATTTTAAAAAAAAGTATAGGAAAATATTTATCTAAAGTTTTAATATTTGTTTTTTTAATTTTTTTCCTTTTTAAAACAATACTGACTTACTCGGTAGTTTATGTATATTTAAAAGATTTAGTTTATCAAGATGAATTTGGTTTTTTGGCTTTAGTTTGCTTTTTGCCTGTGGTCAACCATGCTGTTGTTTGTGGACTTAGAGCAATGGGAAGAACTTTTGAACTTTTTTATTATCTTATTTTAGCAGGTGTAATTTTTTGCCTTGCTATAGCATTTTTTACAGAAATTTCCATTCCTGTATTTTTCACAGCGAATGTGGGAGCAATGTTTAATTCTGCCTTTACTCATTTGTTTTCATTTGGTGATTATTTAGTTTTATTTGTGTTTATAGATAAAATTTCACTGGAGAAAAAAGACTATAAAAAAATATTATCATTTGCTTTTTTTGCAATAATTTTAGTTTTAATGATTTTTTCAATTTTTTATGCAAAATATCAAATTACATCATTTATGCATAACAATGCACTTGCAGATTTACTTGTTTTTTCTGTTCAGTTTAATGCTATAGGCAGGCTCGATATTGTTGCAATGCTTACAATTATGACTTTAGGACTATTTCAACTTGAAATTTTTCAATATGCTTTTTGTGAAAGTTTTGTTATGGTATTTGACAAACTTTCAATCAAATATGCAATAGCAGTTTTTGACATACTCTTTTTCGTTATTTATTTTATTTTAATCGGCAAATATGAACTTATGATTCAACTTACGACACAGTATTTATCATATTTTTCGTTGCTTAGCAATTTTATTGTTCCTATTATTATTGCATGCTGTTTATTTAAAAAGAAAAAGGAGCTAAAAGAATGAAAAAAATATATGATTGGATAAAAAAATATCCGTTTATTTTAGTTTTGGTTATAATTTTATTATTCTTTACTCCTTTTGCGATTTTTTCCCCGGGAGAAAGCAGAAAGAGAGCGATTGTGCTGGCAATAGGTTTAGATAAAATAGAGGACAAATACGAAATATCGCTTCTCACTTTTATTCCTACTCCAAATCAAGAATTTACTGAGTCTAATTCAGTAATTTCTGGAATTGGATCATCTATTTCGGAAGCCGTGTTTGATGCTCAGTTAACTTTGGGTAAAAATATAGGGCTGTCACATGCAAAAACAACTGTTGTAAACGAAAAAATGCTAGAAGAAGATATTACTTCTTCTCTTGATTATTTGTCCCGAATTGCTTCTCTTTCTGAAAATACTGTATTTATTTGCACAAATTCTTCAGCTAAAGACTTGTTGCTTGCAACAAGTTCACTTGAAGAAAACTTGGGGCTTAAACTTGATCAACTTATTTCTTATAACTCAAATGAAGTTTATACAATGGACACCTCTCTTGAAGCATTTTATAGAGGTTATTATAGCCCGCAAAAATCTTCTATAATCGGCTATATTGAGCATGTCAAAGAAGATGAACAAAATCAAACTAGTAGCCAAGACAATAGTCAATCAAATTCTCAGTCTGAAAGCCAAAGCGGTGGGGCAAGCGGAGAACAAAGCGGGGGAGATGAAAATTCAAGTTCTCAAAGTGCAGTAAAGCAAAGCAATTCTTCTTCGCAAAGTGAGCAAAAATCTTTGACAGAAAAAGACAAACAAAGGGGCTCAATAAGTGGCCAAAGTGAGATATTAAATATTGGAGAGGCAGTGGTTTTAAGAGAAGGCAAAAAAGTCGCTATGCTTGACATTGATAATATAAACAGCTTAAAACTTCTGACAAATAAAAAGTCGTTTGATACAATAAAAATTACTGATGTAAAATATGAACAAGATAAAGCGTTTGATATGGCTTTTACTATAAAAAATAAACAAGTAGCTATTAAAACAGATTTTCAAAATGGTGTGCCTATGTTTATCATAAATCTTAATTTAGGGGTTCAACTGTCGGAAATTGATACAAAAGGTGAAGAATTTAAAGAAGAAAGTCAATTTACACAAATTACTCAGGAAATTGACGCTAAGATTCAAAATGTTTTAAAAAATGAATTTGTAAAGGCATTGAAAATTTTAAGAGACAGCAAAGCTGATGTTATTGGTGTATACGAAAAATTTTATAGAAGCAACAGGAAAGATTTCTTAAAATTCTTAAATAATCTAGACGACAAAGATGACTATTTAAACAATATCGTATTTGTTATGAATTTTAAAATTCAATCTGATGGATAAAAATTGTTGGATATTGTCTTAAATTAAAAATGTTGTAAAAATCTTAAAAAAAACCTTGCTATCATTTGTTAAAATTTTTATTTTATGATAGAATACTCTATGACTATACTATGATAGGAGGCTAAAATTGAACGAATCAAATAACAATAAACCAAAATTTCGTTACTCTTACTTATTTTTACTGTTAATAGCTATTTTGGTTATTATCTTAATTTTTACAAACACTGGTTATTCTGGTCAAAAACTAGAAAATTTTTCACAAGCTTATGACTTAGTTGACGGAACTTATGTAAATGAAGTTACAAGCGAAACGGAAAAGGTTGATTCTATTTATTATACAAGCGATACTATCTATTTCCTTGTTGATGGATCAAAGTATAAGGACGCATTTCCTGATTATAGCGATTATTATTTAAACTTTAAATCCTTTGATGGGCAAATTGAAGAGTTTTTAAGATATGTCAACGAAAATGCCCCAACAGTAAAAGTTATTCCGTCTGTGCAAGGTATAAATTTTTGGGATATATTGTACCCAATTTTATATCTCGGATTTGGTATTTTTATTATTTGGATGATATTTAGACTTATCAATTCTTCAAACAAAGGTGCAATGTCATTTGGTAAAAGCAAAGCACGCTCATATAATAGCAGAGTCAAATTTTCTGATGTTGCAGGTGCAGACGAAGAAAAAGAAGAACTTGCTGAAATTGTAGAGTTTTTGAAAAATCCAACTAAGTTTACTCAATTAGGCGCAAGAATACCTAAAGGAGTGCTTCTTGTAGGCCCTCCAGGAACTGGTAAAACTTTGCTTGCTAGAGCAGTTGCCGGCGAGGCTAATGTTCCATTTGTTTTTATAAGTGGTTCTGATTTTGTTGAAATGTTTGTCGGTGTTGGAGCTTCGAGAGTTAGAGACCTTTTTGAGCAAGCAAAGAAAAATAAGCCATGTATTGTATTTATTGATGAAATTGACGCTGTTGGAAGACAAAGAGGTGCCGGCCTTGGCGGAGGCAATGACGAAAGAGAACAAACATTAAACCAACTACTTGTTGAAATGGACGGATTTGAACCTAACGAGGGCATAATCGTTTTAGCAGCAACAAATAGAAGTGATATTCTTGATCCTGCACTGCTTAGACCGGGAAGATTTGACCGTCAAGTTTATGTTAATGTGCCAGATGTACGAGGTAGAGAAGGCATTTTGAAAATTCATGCTAGAAACAAACCTCTCGACGAAAATGTGGACTTTAAAACTTTAGCAAAAATCACGGTGGGATTTACCGGTGCTGATATTGAAAACATGCTTAACGAAGCTGCGATATTGGCAGCAAGAGCAAATAGACCTAAGATTACAATGACTGATATCCAAGAGGGTATAAACAAGGTTACAATGGGTCCTGCGAAAAAGAGCAGAATGGTTACTGAAAAAGATAGAAAAATAACGGCTTATCATGAATCTGGCCATGCGATTTTAGGAAAACTATTGCCAAACACAGACGAAATTCAAGAGGTGTCAATTATTCCAAGAGGTATGGCAGGTGGCTACACTATGCAAAGACCGGAAAACGACAATTCATTTATTTCTTACAATCATTTAATGGACGAAATTGCTATGTGTATGGGTGGAAGAATTGCAGAAGAGATTGTATTTAAAGATATTACAACAGGTGCTTCAAGCGATATTAGTCAGGCAACCAAACTTGCACATAAAATGGTATACAACTGGGGAATGAGCAAAAATCTTGGCTTTTTAGGATTATCTGCTGACCAACAAGTTTTCATAGGTAGAGATTATCAAACTCGATCAGATTTTTCTGAAAAACTTGCCGCTCAAGCTGATGATGAAATTCGTGAAATTTTAGATTATAACTATAAAAGAGCAAAGAAAATTCTTCTTGACAACCGCAAACTATTAGATGAAATGTCATCTCTGCTCCTCAGCCATGAGACCATCAATAAAGATGAAATTGATCTGTTGTTGCAAGGTAAAACTGCGGAAGAAGTTGCAAAAATCATGGACATAAGAGATGCGGAGCAAAAGAAAAAAGAAGAAGAATATAGAAAACAACTTGAGAAAGAGCGTATTGCAAAAGCGATTGAAACAAAATTGAAAGAAGGGCAAAGATTGCTTGAACAAGGAATTATAACAGCCGAAGAATATGAAAATATTAAAAAAGCATATACGGCACAGCAAGATGCCCAACCCCAAATAAATAAGGACGAAAAAGAAATTACCAAAAAAGCGAAAACTTTAGATAAAATTATAGAAAGCAATCAAAATGTTTCTGATAAAGATAGCAATAAAGCAAAAAAATCTGACGTAAAGATTATAGAAAAAACTGAAGAAGAAAAACAAAAAGTCTCAACAAAAAATTCAAAAGCAGATTTAGACGGAAAAGCTAAAGAAGATAACCCTAAAAAGCAAAACGCAAAAGAAAAAACTCAAAAGAAAAAAGATGAGGATAAAAAATAGGAGATATAATGGCGACAAAAAATATTCAATCAATTGATGAACAATATTTAGCAAAAAAACGGAAAAATAGAATTATAACAAATTCGATTATTTTATCTGTTTGTCTTATTCTTGCTATTGCCATTATTTTGCTTGCTTGTCTAAGGATTGACCTAAAACCGAAATTTGACTCAACTGCAGAATATGTAGAAATTAAAGTAGACAGCAGAGCTGATGAAATTTCTATGGCAAAAGGCGACCAAAACTACGATGAATTTATAAATATTTATAATAACTCTCTTAGTACTTCTATTTTAACATCTATTTTTACCGGCAACTATTATGGATATACTGTTCAAAGATTAGGAACGGGAGCAAATGATTCGAGTGCAAAATTTTATGAATCTTATTCAAATGGCGTAGGTTATGGCACAAGTAGCACACTTTCAAGTTATCTTGGATCAAATTATGTTCATTTAAAGTTTTCTGACAATCAATATTTATACAACTCAGATGGATCACAGGTTATGTGTCAATTTGAATCTACTACTCCTGTTTACTATAAAGATGTTTACTTTACTATATCAAGCGACGCAAATAACTCGGAAATCAATTTTTATTTTGGTGTAACAGAATATGCTTTCAGCGCACCTAGAATTATAAAAATTTCTATTGAAGCTCAATCTTATGCATTATATGATTTTGCAACAAATATGTAATAAAACTCATCAAAAAAATCTTGCTATTTTGGCAAGATTTTTTTGTGATATGTTTTAACGATAAAATTTTTTGTAAAGTATTTTTATTTTAAAATTTTTTTTAATATAGTTTTTAGCATAAATTTTTTATTTTTTTAAATTAAATTTTTTAAATTAAATTTTAAATATTTTCACATCTGCGTTTAATTTATTTTATTTAATTTTTTTATTTAAATTTTGAATTGTTACCGCAAATTGTTCAAAATTTTTTAATCTGAGTTTTCGTCGCGCTGAAGCAATTTGATTATTTTATCTCGCAAAAGTTCTATTCTCCGTCTATTTAGTTTGATCAAAATAATGATTATTATCGAAACAATTATGATGGTAAAGAAAGTCATAATAACGGTAAAAGTCCCTTCTCCAATTGAGAATAATTTAGGAATTGCACAAATTAAAGAAGTTATACCCACAAATGAAATTCCCATTGCGAAACCTCTTACAAGGCTTATTGGGATACAAAGTGTAACAAGATTTAAAAAACCTGTATATGTCAAAATCAAAACGCATAGTGATTTGTACTCTACGCCTGATAATACAACCGTAGATTGTGTGTAATATAGTATCATAACAATGAATATATTTAACAGCATTAAAAGCGCTCTAGGTATAGCTCGTTTAAATACCTGCGGTATAAAATTACCTATAATTTTTCGAGTATTTGGTTCAAATGTCAAAATAAATGAAGGAATACCTATTACAAATGATTCTAGAAGCAACATATCTTTTGGTGTAAAAGGGTAGGCAAGTTGTAAAAATAATGTTATAACTGTCAGTGTGATGGCAAACAACGTTTTCATAAGAAACAAAGATGATGAATTTTGTACATTATTTATAACCTGTCTTCCTTCTTTGACAACATTTGGTAGAGATGAAAAGTTTGATTTTAATAATACTAATTTTGATATACTTCTTGCGACTTCACTTCCGTCTGCCATAGCTATTGAGCAATCAGCTTCTTTTAGGGCTAATGTATCATTTACACCATCACCTGTCATTGCTACTACCTTGCCTTTATTTTTTAAGGCTTTTATAATTGTATATTTTTGCTCTGGTGTTACGCGTCCAAAAACGGTAAATTTATCTGCCATTTGTTCAACTTCTTTTGTTGACAATCCTTCGAGTGAAACATATTTATCGCTGTTTTCAACCCCAACTCTTTGTGCAATTTTAGAAACTGTTGCAGGGGAGTCTCCAGAAATAATTTTTATTTCTACACCATTGTCTTTAAACCATTGAATTGTTTCAATTGCATCTTCTCGTATATGTTCTTCTAAAATCACAAAAGCAAGAAGTGTGGATTCTTGACCAGAAAGATCTTTTCTAAATTCGCCTTGAGTTTCTGACAAGGCAATTATTCTTAAACCTTTATTTTGACACTGGTCAATCAAATCTTTTTGTTGTTCGGTTAGTTTGCAACCGATTCGTGTTACTGCTCCTAAAAAATAAATTTTTTTATTTTCAAATTGAGTTAATGAATATTTGCGCTCTGATGAAAATTCAACTACATTTATTGCTTTCCATTCACCATTTTTTCCAAATTCTTCTATCATTGCGTTTGAAGTTGAATTTGATGTTTTTTGTACATTCAAAATATTTGATAATATTTTTTTTATATTGGCGGTACGCTTATTTGAAAAGGTTATAAAATCTACCACTTTCATTGTCCCATCTGTTATCGTACCCGTTTTGTCTAGGCATAAAACATTTGTTCTTGCAAGCATTTCAATAGAATATAGGTCTCTAACCAAAGTGTTCTTTTTAGCTAGTTTAACTACTCCTACAGCCAAAGCAATTGTGATTAAGAGAAACATTCCTGCAGGTATCATGCTGGTAAGAGCTCCACTAGTGTTTGTGATTTGCGATTGCAAAGTGCCTCCTAAAGAGTACTCTTTAAAAAATGTTAAAACTCCTATTGGAACTAGTGCTATGCCAATATACTTTATAAGCCTATTTAAATCTTTAAACAAATTTGATGCCGGAGCTTTAAATTCTTTTGCTTTTTGAGCCATTTGTTCAATATAGTTATCTTTTCCTACTCGGTCTACCTTTGCATAACACTCACCGGAGACAATAAAGCTTCCAGACAATAAATGTGAATTGATTGATTTCTCTATTGCGTTCGATTCTCCAGTCAGCAAACTTTCATTAACTTCCACTTTGCCATCTAAAATAATACAGTCTGTTGGAATTTGGTTTCCACTTGTAAGAATTATAACATCATCAAGCACAAGCTTGTCAGCGGGGATAAAGATAGTTTTTCCATCACGCAAAGTTTTGATTTGCGGGGTTGTAACCATTGATAATTTTTCAACAGTTATTTTTGCTCTGATTTCTTGTATAATTGCTATTGATGTGTTTGCAATAATAACAAACATGAATAACAAATCGCTATATGATCCGACGCATAACAGTGCAATTGCGATAAGAAGCCATAACATATTGAAAAAAGTAAATATGTTTTTGACAAATATAGAAAAATATGTTTTTGAAGCTTTAACTTTTGTATGATTTGTCAGTTTATCAGCGGTTCTTTGCTTAACTTCATCTTCGCTGAGTCCGGTTTCGACAGATGGGTTAAATCTGATTATAGGTTTTAAAGTCGATTGTTTTTTGTTTTTAAAGCTAAATGACTTTAATAATTTTTCAGCAAAAGTTTTATTTTTAAAATTCTTTAATATTTTAAAATTAAATTTGTTCTTTGCTCGTGCAATTTTGTTTCTATTTTTTATAATGTTTTCATGCAAAAAAAGTTCACTTTTTTGTGAATCGTTGTTATTTGCCATTTTAACTAAATTATCTTTTTTATCCATTTTCCCCATCTATTATATACAATTAAATACAATATTTATTATATAATTGTTACTATAAAATGTCAACTTTATTCGTAATAGATTTGACTTTATTGCCTAAAAATTGTAGTATATTTTAAAAGGAGAAAAACTGATGTTATTAAACATTCCTAAATCCCTAATATCTTTAGCAAAAATTTTGAATGCGCCTCTTTATGTTGTAGGAGGTTATATTCGAAACAGTATTTTGGGGATAAAAGGTGACGATATTGATATTTGTGGCCCGCTAGAAGTAGATACTTTAGCAAAATTGCTGGAAGAGACAAATTTTGATGTTAAGATAAAAAACAAATTTGTGGGCACAGCAATTATAACCTTTAAAAATGAAAAATTTGAATATTCCACTTTCAGAAAAGAGTTCTATAAAGAAGGCGGGGCTCATTTGCCTGAAAAAGTGGTTTTTATCGATAGTTTAGCAGAAGATGCTAAAAGGCGAGATTTTACTTGTAATTGTATTTATTATGATATAAAACAAGACAAATTTATTGATATTTATGGTGGAAAAGAGGATATAAAAAATAAAATTTTAAAAACTATTGAAACTCCAGATTTTGTTTTTGCTCATGATGGTCTAAGAATTTTGAGATTGTTTAGATTTGAATGTGAACTCGGCTTTAAAATTGATAAACAAACATTATCTTCTGCAATTAAATATTCTCCTAATGTTAAAGACATTTCGGGAGAGAGGGTTATTCATGAAATAACCTGCATTTTGCATAGTGGCACTCGTTATCCTCTTTATTCAAAACCAAAAGCTTATCTCAAGGTTTTTAAACAATTTAATAAGTATAAATTATGGCAAAATTTCGGTATTGATTGTGCAAAAATAAAACTTAATATGGTCAAGAAAGTTGAACATAAATCTCAAGGCTTTTTAATCGATTTGATTGATACTGTTAAGCCAATTTCCATATCATATTATCTTAATTTAATTTTAACAAATTCTTTTGGGCTTAACAAAAAAATGTCTCAACAGTATATCAATATTTTGTCTGGCTATTATGACGCTTTAAATAGACTTCAAAATAAAGAGTATTTCTTTAAATATTTTGATAATTTCCCTTTAATTTATAAGCTTCTTATTCATAAATCTAAATACCTTGCAAATAAATATGAGTTTTTCTATCGTTATATTATTTCTCATAAATTGATTATCACTGCTAAAGATTTAAAAGTAAATGGTGATGATATAAAGAAAAATTATCCAACAGTAAAACCTTATAGATATAATGCAATTTTAGAAAGTTTGTTGTCAGATGTATTTGAAGGTAAACTTGAAAATGAGAAAAAAGTTCTAATTAAAGCAATTGAACAAAAATTAAAATATTTATAATAGATTTCTATTGGAATTTTAAATTATATTTTCCAATAATTTATCATAAATTTAATACAAATTTTATATTACGCTTTTCTTAGCAATTTTTATTGCTAAGAAAAAAGGCGAGAAATCAAAACTTTTATGTTTTGTCTGTTTCTCGCCTTTTTTTGTTTTGCTTAGGCAAAACGAAAAGCGTAAAATTCAATTTAAGTTTTACATTTTTTTTAAATAAATTGAAGTTTATTATATTTTTTAAAATTATAAAAGCCCGTTTATGATTTTGCTATTTTTTGTGGTGGTATAAATTTAACTGAATTGTCAGGCAAAGTCATTCCATCTTCAAGTTTTTCCGTCCCTTCTATAATTATTCCCATTTGAGGTTGATAGTGGTCATGTCTTATTTGTTTTTCTTCAACAAGCTCACCATTTTTATAGTACTCAAGATATCCCTTGCTTTCATAACCTTGTTTTGGATATTTCAATCTATAATATTCGCCTTTATATAATACTTGATTAGAATATTTACCTTCGGTATCAGCAATTATTTTATCTCCTGAATGTGGAATTATTTTTACAAGTTCAGAACGGGTTTTGATTTCTGTACCTTCCTCAAAGTTTTTTCCATATATTTCTACTGTTACATTATTTTCATCGCATATTGTTTTGATAAAAATTGGTGCATCAGTATTATTTTTAAAAACCAAATCAGCATAACCTTCGCTAACCATTGCATCAAAAGAAAGTGAAACATAACTAGCAGGAAGTGAGTGGTGATGAGCGGTTATAACTTCAATATCTGCAAGTAAAAGAGCATTATAAAGTGTGGTAGATGCTTGGCAGACTCCGCCTCCGGTGCCGGGGACATATGAACCATCTATAATTATATTTGCGTTTTCATATCCATTTTCTTTTGTCCTAGGGCCAGTTGTCTTATTAAAAGAGACTTCTTCTCCGGGCAAAATTGTCATTCCGTTGAAATTTGAAAGGGCTTTTTTTATATTGTTCTTTCTTTTTATAGAACTTGTAGAGTAAGAAGTAGAAAATTCGCTTCTTTTACCAATTTGTTTTAATAAATTTTCAGTGTCTACATCTGGAATGATTTCTGTCAATGGAATTTCAATTGCTTCAAAATTTTTTGTTGCAATGGCTTCGTCGATTTTGTTTGAAAGAGCCTCTCTATCGACAATATAACCGGTGTTTCCAGTAACTACAGAAAACATTTGTGTCTTGTTGGGTTCAAATTTTATCTGACTTGAAGATGATACTTTTTCTACATCTTTACAAATTTGTTCTATTTTTTCTTGCATACCTCCAAATAAATTCGTGTACGGAATATTTACATTCAATCCTTCATTTTTTATTTGATTTTCAATTCTTTTCTTTTCGAATATGTTTCCTTCGCGTCCATAGTCTAAAATTTCAGCAAGAGGATTTTCTATATTTCCAACATATTCGAACTCACTTCCATTTAATTCCCAATTTTTATCTCCGCTTTTTAAAACAATTTTTGTTTCTGACATTTCCTTTGCCAAAGAAGAACTAACAAGCTGTGAAGCTTCTTCCTTTGTAAGTCCGGATACATCGATTCCGTTTACTGAAGTGTTTTGGTAATAAGTAGTTTTATCATTCACAGGATCTCCAAAATAAAATTGACAAAAAACTAAAAGTCCAACAGCAATAAAGGCTACAGTGAAAAGCCAAATAACAGATGATTTTTTTCTTTTAGTTTTTACTTCTTTGCCCGCATTTTTTGTATTATTTTCATTTAAAGTTTTTCTATCTTTTTCTAAATCTTTTTTCACTTTTTTCTCCTTTGCAACTATTATTTGTTTAATCAAAAAAAATATGCTTTATAGAGAATATTATCTAAATGAAAGAGTTATTATAAAGTTATGAGCGCAAAAAGAAGAACTATTTTTAAAATTTTGCTTGTCATTTTAGTTTTGGCAGTTCTTTTTGCTGGTGTATATCTAATTTTACTTTATACAGGCTGGTGGGAAAAATTAAATTCAGTTGATAAACTTAAAAATTTCATTCTCGATCTAGGTATATGGGGAAGAGTTTTTTTTGTGTTTTTGCAATTTTTACAAGTGGCCTTTTTGCCAATTCCATCTCCGATAGTTGTTGTTGCAGGCACTCTTATCTATGGTGCTTTTCAAGCTTCACTTTTATCTTTGGCTGGGATTTTGCTCGGTAGTGCTGTGGCTTTTGCGATAGGGCGCATTTTTGGTAAAAAAGTTGTTGTGTTTATGGTTGGAAAGGAAACTGAGAAAAAATGGTCAATTTATCTTAGCAACGCCAAATATAGTTTTGTTTTAATGATGTTGTTGCCGTTTTTTCCAGATGATGTGCTTTGTATGATTGCTGGTCTTACAGATATGAGTTGGACCTTTTTTATGGCAACACAACTTATTACTCGAACAATAGGTGTTTTTACAATGAGTTTTCTATCAGCGGGTGATATTATTCCTTTTTCAGGCTGGGGGTTATATGTTTGGATAATGCTTGCAATTTTAGCAATTTTGGCTATTTATTTTTCTTTAAAATATAATAAACAAATTGAAAATTTTGTATATAAAATCACAAGAAAAAAATCTAAAAATACAAAGGAAAATAAATTAAATAATTAAAATTTTCTTTTTTTATGTTTAATTTCTTAATAAAACAAAACTTTACCTTTTTTCACATCTTTTGGCAATATCTGATTTTTTATAAGCAATGAAATTGCGCTCGTTTGGCAAGTTTTAGCTATGTGCTCAATATTTTCATTTTCTTTTACTATATAAAATGGATTTAAGTTTTTTTTCATAAGATACCTCTTATTGATAATATTTTAAATTTTCTTTAAATATTTATATGAAGAGAGGGGCTATGAAATCACTATTTAAAACAGTTGCGCTTATAACAATGTTTTCTGTTGTGACACGAGTTGTTGGATTTTTATTTCGCATTTATCTTTCTAGAGTGGTCGGGGCCGAAGCACTTGGGATTTACCAAGTGGCATTTTCGATTTTTATGGTTTTGATGACTATCATAGCAAGTGGACTTCCGCTTATTATTTCTAGAATGACTTCATCTTTTTCTGTTTCTAAAGAAAGAAAAAAAGAAAGTTCTTTGGTTTCAACAGCACTCATTTTTGCACTATCTCTTTCCATAATTTTATGCTTAATTGTGCTAGCTTTTAGAAATTTATTTTCTTCAATGTTTACAGATGAAAGGTGTCTTCAAATTTTAATCATTATGCTTCCTAGTTTAGTCTTTTCAGCAGTTTACAGTGTTTTTCGTGGTGCAATGTGGGGAAAAGATAACTATTTTGCATTATGTGCTAGTGAGCTGTATGAGCAAATAGTGAGAATTTTAATTTGCGTAATTTTGATTGGAAGTTCAATTGATGTTATCGCAAATGCATTCAATGTTGCATGGTCCTTAAATATAGCTTGTCTTTTGTCAATGCTTTTAGTTATTATTTTATATTTTTTCTATGGTGGAAAATTGTCTAGACCTTCAAAAAATATTTTTAAACCTTTGATAAAGCAGTCTGCTCCAATAACAGGTATAAGGGTTGCGGGAAGTTTTATTCAACCTTTGGTTGCAATCATTTTGCCAGCAAAACTTATGAGCATTGGGTATACTTCTGCTCAAGCAATGACGCTTTATGGTGTTGCTGTAGGTATGACTTTACCACTGCTTTTTGTGCCAACTACTATTATTGGTTCACTTTCAACGGCTTTAATTCCAGATATGTCGAAAGCTGTAGCGCAAAATGACAAAATGCATATTGAAAACCGAATTCGTTCATCAATTTCTTTTTCGCTTATTATTTCTTCACTTTTTATTCCTGCCTATCTTGCTATGGGAGAACTTGCTGGTATATTTCTTTATGACAATGTCATGAGTGGAACGCTTTTGCAATCTGCAAGTTTTGTGCTTCTTCCGCTTGGTTTGACAAACATCACATCATCGCTATTAAATTCGCTAGGATATGAAGTTAAATCATTTAAAAACTTTATTTTTGGAACCATTGTCATGTTTATCGCTATTTGGTTTTTGCCTTCACTTGTTGGTATCAATGCTTTTATTTGGGGACTTGGGGCAAGTTATTTAGTGACTGGAATTTTAAATTTGATTATGTTGAAAAAGAAGACAGGTATAAAACTCAATCTTTTAAAGACTGTAGCGATGTTAATAATTATCATTTTGCCTAGCGCAGCATTATCAGGGTTTGTTGTCGGCATTTGCGATCACTTTTTACCTTTATTTTTCACCTTAGCATTGGGCGGAGTTATAAGCGTTGTTAGTTTTTTACTGCTTTGCGCAGTTTTTGGCTTAATAGATATAAAAACTTTTATAGTAAAAGCAAACAATTTTGCTAAAGGTTTAAAAAAGAAAAAAGCAAAAAGGGCTTGAAAAGCAAACAAGTTTTATTATTTTTGTACAAAAAATAATTATTTTTAAGCTAGCTATGTAATTTTTTTATATTTGCTCATAATAAAGCATGTTTACAATTATAGTTCGGTCAATTTTAATTTATTGTATAGTGCTTTTAGTTTTTAGGCTTATGGGCAAAAGGCAAATTGGTCAGATGCAACCTTTTGAGCTTGTTTTAACGCTTATTATTGCTGACCTTGCTACAATTCCCATGGCAGATATATCCATTCCCGTTTTGCATGGAATTATTCCTCTTTTGACATTAGTAATCATGCATTTTGTTTTAACAATTTTTACTAAAATCAGCACTGTTTTGAGCAAAATTCTTTCAGGCAAACCGGTGATCCTTATCAATCCTGATGGTATTGATTATAAAGCAATGAAAAAACTAAATCTTACCATCGACGATATTTTTGCTTCTTTAAGAGAAAAAGGGTTTTTCTCGGTAGGGCAGGTACAATATGCTATAGTAGAGACGAATGGAAAAATTTCTGTTTTGCCAAAAGCAGAATTTGCTCCTTCCACTTGCAAAGATTTAAAAATTAAAGCTCAAGAAAGTTTTGTGCCAATAACTTTAATCAGTGAAGGAAAAATTTTAAAAGAAAATATTGCTTTAGCAAATTTGAATGAAGAAAAAGTAACAAATTTAGTAAAAAACCAAACAAATGCAAAAATTCAAGATGTTTTAGTTCTCACAATTGAGCAGTCTGGGGCGGGGTATATCCAATTAAAAAAAGATAAAGGTAAAACTTTTCAAGTTCAAAGGTTGGTGAAAACATGAAAATTTTTCATTATATCAATTTCTTCTTTATTTTTTTGTTTTTAGTTGCAATATGCATTGTTGAAGAGGTGCTTGTTTCTTCATCTTTGGAAAGTGTGCAAAACCAGTGCTATAATATTGAAAGTGTAATTGCAGGAAAAGATAGTCTTAAAGAGACACAAATAGTTCTAATGGTCGATAATCTAGAATATGACTGGGTAGAAAATGAGTCTAAACTTTGTTATCTTGTAAATCATATTTCTATAAAAGAGTTAAGTTATGAAATTTCACACTTAAAATCATGTATTTCAACTGATAATATAGAAGACTTTAAAGAATCGCTTGATTCCATAAGAATGTATTGTCATAATTATTTGCATTTTATGGGTGCAAATGTACACAACATTTTGTAAATTATATTTAATTTTAACTTTGTAAATCTTTTAGTCTAAAAAGTGTTTTTTTACACGTTTTTAAAAATTTTAATTTTTGCAAAAATTTAACTTTAAAGTTGACAAAATTATTTATAGAAATTATACTATTTCTATGGAAACTCAGGAAATAGATATTGAAATCGCTAAAAATCAAATCTCTTTTGATTTTGATAGTTTGATAGAAGAAGAAAGTTCAACACTGACTGTTTTAAATGAAAAAAATCTTGACTGGATTGCTCAAGAAGTTCTTTTTGTTGTTATAAAAGCAAAACATGATGATTTTATAAAAAATATATACGATTTTTCGCTTTGCGGAAAAAGTATGCTTGAATGGGTAAAAATGGCTGGCAATCACTGTCAAACATTAGTTATTGAAGAAAGTGAAAATTTGATTGAAAAATTAAAAAGTATACAAACTGACAAAAAAATAATCGCAGTCTTTTATAGCGACACGCCACTAATTGATAAAAGACTTTTTAATGAAATTTTGCATTATTTTTCAATCAAAGGTTATAATGCTTTAAATCTTATAAGAGGGTCAATATTTAAAGTTGATTATCTTAAGACAATTAGTGAATTTGTTCAAGCGCCATGTAGCAAATTTAATGTGCTTCAACTTGAAGCAGTTTGTGACGGAAAAATGCTTTCTTCAGTGCTTAAAGAATTGAAACGCAAAATTTTGGCTTATCATAGCAAAAATGGTGTAGTACTTTTAGAAGACGACATCACTATAGATGCTGATGTTGAAATTGATAGTGGTGTGGTTATATATGGAAACAATTCTATCGAGGGGCAATCTGTCATATCAAGCGGAGCGATAATAAAACGCGGAAATGTGATAAAAGATAGCATTATCGGTAAAAATGCTATTATAGAAGGCTCATATATTGAACAAAGCAAAATTTCTGATGGAAAAATAGTTGCGCCTTTTGAAAAAATTGTCAATAAGTCAATATGATTATAATCGTTGGTCTTGGAAATATAGGAAAAGAATATGAAAACACCTATCATAATATCGGATTTATGGTAGTTGACTCTCTTGCAAAAAGATTGTCAACATCTTTTTTGCTTTCTAAAGACAAATGTTTACAAGCAAAAACTTTTTACAATGGACAAAGTTTGCTTTTAGTTAAGCCTACAACTTATATGAATAATAGTGGAGAAGCTGTTGTTTTATTAAAGAAAAAATATAAAGATGCAAGAATAATTGTTGCTGTAGATGATATTGATTTGCCTGCTGGAAAAATTCGTTATAGAGAAAGGGGGAGCGGAGGCACTCATAATGGATTGCGATCGATTGTGTCATATATTGGCCAAGATTTTGAAAGAGTAAAAATAGGGATAGGCAGAGATTTAAGTATGGATCTTGCAGATTTTGTTTTGTCAAGAATAAAAGATAAAGATTTTTACAATAAAATAGTTGAAGAGGTATGTAATTTAATTTTGGAGAAAATATGTTCTTAAAGTTTTTTGAACCCGTAAAAAATCTTTTTAATTTTAAGAATATTTCAGGAGCAAGAGAAGGCGAAAAAGCGGTTGTTGCACTTTTAAAAGGTCCTTCTGTTTTTTTTGCTGACAATTTTGCGAGTGCAGGAAAAATAAAAAGAGCCTTAAATTCGATGGGCAAAAATGCAGAAATTATATCTTCTGCTATTGATCGTGAAGAAAACGACAACAATTTAAAACCTTTTGTTGAAAATGTATGTAAATTTCTAAGCGGTAAAATTGATTACTTAATCTTTTTACCTTGCTCGGCAATCGTGAAATTTGATATTGATTTTTTTAAACCATATACAATAGAAAATAATCATGATTACAATTTGACAAAACTTTCTAGTTTTCTTTCTGAAATAGGATATAGTCGAGAAAATTTAGTTCAAGAAAAAGGGCAATTTGCTCTTCGTGGGGATATTTTAGATATTTATCCTTTAACAGAAGACAAACCTGTAAGAATAGAATTTTTTGATGATACAGTTGAGCAAATACATTTTTTTGACTTAGAAAACATGAAAAATCTTCAAGAAATAAAGCAAATTGAGATTTATCCTTGTATCTTGAAAGAGGGAGAAAACTGTTCTGCTGATATTTGCAAGAGCAACATTTTAGACCAAGCGGAACAATTTGCTAAAGAAATTGACTTTTTGATGCAAAGTTATCAAGTTTTATCATATTTTAATCAAAATATGTATGCAAAATTTGATTATATTTACCAAAGATGTCAACTTGTGTTTGACAATTTGAATGATGTAAAATCTGATTATAGATTGTCTTTGCTCCCTGCACGCAATTATTTGACCGATTTTTTAGCTTTAAAAAATGATATTATAAATTACTTGAAAATGGGGTTAAAAGTTGTTCTATTTGCTGGAGGAGAAAATTACAAGCAAAAACTAATCGAATTTTGCAATGAAAATTTACTTTCTTGGAAAGATTTTGATTTTACCGATAACTATAGCGAGCAGTTATATTTGTCTTGCCTTGATTTTCCTTATTCTGTATCTTTTTTAGATGAAAACATTGTTTGCATAGGTAGTGAAAATTTATTTAAGCACTCGTCTTCTTCGTTTTCAAAATCAAAGCATTCAGTATTTTATATGCCAAAACTTGGCGATTATGTTGTCCACTCCTTTCATGGTATAGGCAAATGCATAAAAATTCAACGATTAAAAATTGCCGATGTTGAAAGAGATTATTTTGTTATTGAATATAAAAATGGTGGCATTTTATATTTGCCAAGTGAAGAGGCTAATACAATCTCTGCATATATTGGCAGTGAAGAAAGTCCAAAACTGTCTTCGCTTGGTGGAGCGGAATTTGCAAGACTTAAAGAGAGAGTCAAACAAAGTATCAAAGAAATGGCTTTTTCGCTTGCTCAGATTTATAAAGAGAGGCAAGAAAGGCAAGGTTTTAAGTTTTTAAGAGATGAGTTTTTGGAAAAACAATTTGCGGATGCCTTTCCATACCAATTATCTGTTGACCAAGAAAAAGCCGTAAATGATATTGATAAAGATATGGAAAACGGAAAAATAATGGATAGGCTTGTATGTGGTGATGTTGGTTTTGGTAAAACAGAAGTTGCAATGCGGGCAATTTTTAAATGTGTGTATAATGGGAAACAGTCAGCTTTGTTATGTCCGACAACTATTTTGTCAGAGCAACATTTTGCAACTTTGACAAAGCGATTTGACGGATTTGGCATCAAAGTGGAAGTTGTAAACAGATTTAAGTCTTCTCAGGCGATAAAAGAAATTTTGCAAAGAGTAAAAGATGCTAAAGTAGATGTTTTAATTGGAACACATAGGCTTTTATCAAACGATGTGAGTTTTAAAGATTTAGGTCTTTTGGTTCTCGATGAAGAACAGCGTTTTGGGGTTGAACATAAAGAAAAAATAAAAAATCTTTGTCGAAAAGTTGATGTGCTTACTCTATCTGCTACACCGATTCCAAGAACACTTAATATGTCGCTTTCTGGCATTCGAGATATTTCTGTGATTGAGACTCCGCCAAAAGACAGATTGCCAATTCAAACTTATGTTGCCGAATATGATGACCAACTTGTAAAAGATGTGCTTTCGCGTGAAAAAGCAAGAGGTGGAATTTCTTTTGTTATTTATAACAGGGTTGAAAATATAGATGCGTTTACTGCATTTTTACAAACGCTTTTGCCAGAATGTAAGATTGCTTTTGCGCACGGTCAAATGGCAGAAAAACAGCTTGAAAATATTGTAGAAAAACTTTATCAAGGGCAGTACGATATACTTGTATCAACAACTTTAATAGAAAATGGTGTTGATTTGTCTAGAGCAAATACTATGGTGGTGATTGATGCGGATAAATTGGGGCTTAGCACGCTTTATCAACTTAGAGGCAGAATAGGGCGTAGTGATAAACTTAGTTATGCATACCTGACTTACAAAAAAGACAAAGTTTTGACGGAGCAATCGGTAAAAAGGTTGCAAGCATTAAAAGAATTTTCTACCCTTGGAAGCGGATTTAAAATAGCTATGCGAGATTTAGAAATCCGTGGTGCGGGCAACATTTTTGGCAAACAACAACATGGGCATATCGCTAAAGTGGGTTATGATATGTATGTTAAATTGCTAGACGAGGAAGTTAAAAGGCTTAAAGGCGAAAAAACTCAAGTTCAAAATGATGTTAAAATGGAAGTGGCGCTCGATGCATTTATTGATGAGAATTATATCCCTATAAGCGAAGAAAGAATTGCATATTATACTCGTATTAGCGAAATTCAAAGTCAAAAAGAATTAGATGAAATTTTAAGTAGTTTAAATGATGGATTTGGCATAGTTCCAAATGAAATTAAAAATCTTTGTGAGCTTGCTTATCTTAGAAATTTGTCAAGTCACTTTAACATTGAAAAAATAAAAATCAATAATGGCTTATGTGAAGTTGTGCTTAAAAAGCAAGAAAACTTGATTGACAAAAATCTTGCAGACAAACTTGAAGAATTTAAAGGAAAACTTGCTGTAGATAATAATGTTAAAATAGTATTTAATTTTGAAGGCTCATCTATAACCAAACTTAAAAAATTGATAGAGTTTTTTCAGTCTGCTTTAAAAAATGTGTAATTGTCAATAAAAAATGATTAAAACTTGCTCTAATTTGCAATAAATTTATTTATATTTTAAAATTCGTTTAAATTGCTTGAAATTTTTGGGACAAATGTGCTAAACTTTTAGTTGAATTTGATACGAGCGGAGAATGTATGAAAAAAAAGTTTGTGGGATTATTATTATTATGTTTTACATTATTTAGTATGTCAATTTTGACAGGCTGTTCTTTGTTTACCCGAAATACACAACTTTATTATGATACGATTGTGTCTACTTTGGAAAAAGATGGAAAAACTATTTCTATCACTAAAAAAGAACTTATTGAAGCTTATAGCAATTATGGTGCAATGTATGAGCAGTATTATGGATACTCTGCAAAAGAAGCCTATGATATGTCACTTAAAATTGTTGAAAATAGGAAAATCACTGTAAGTGAAGCTGAAGATATTGTTGAAAGTCGTGGCGGACTTACTAAAAAAGAAAAAGCATACATTTGGCAAGAAACCATGGACGCTTTGATTGACAATTTTAATTCATATTATAATGATATTGTAGGGGAAGAAAGCTCTTCATCAGACGAAGAAACAATAACTTTTGAAGGTTACTCTAAAAATGCTAAAATTGAAAATGGTCAAATTGTTAGAAAAAGTATTCCTACAAAAGTTTTAGATGGTTTTGAGTATGACGAAAGCAATGCTCATGATTTTACTAATAAAGAAGATTTAAATGTTATTTATGAAAATTTTATAGAACTTGTTACAAGTGGCAATGAAGATTATCAGAAAGCTTTCGAAAAATATAAACAAGCTCTTATCTCTTCTGAGCAAGGACTTAATCTTTCTCAAGATTCACCAAGTTTGTTCGCTAGAGAGATAGAAAGACTTTGCGATATAATGTATGAAAATTATATGGTTGAAGTTTATAGCGAAGAATATGAAAATTATGATGAAGTTTCTTCAGTCACAATCAACGATATCCTTTCACTTTATTCAAGCAAAGTCAGAAGAGGTTATGTCCAATATGAAATTGAAAATGACTCTTCATATGATAGCACTATTCAAGAAGATGCTAGCTCAGTTTACTATTATAAAAATGATGGCACTCAATACTTTACAGTTGCAAATATTTTATTAAAGTTTGATGACCAGCAACAAGAAACTTACAATAATTTGTATAAAAAATTTTATGGACAATCTCCTTCAGACGGCGATACTCCAGATGTTGGCGATATGGGATATGATGGAAGTTATTCTCGTGAGGCGTATGAAAATGACCTAAACGCCCTTTACGCAAGTTTAAAACCTGTGGTAAGAGAAAAAGACGCAGATGGAAATTATGTAGAAAAAGAGAGCTCCTTAACTGCGCAAGGCTTGCTAGAACTTATTCAAACTCAACTAAAAAATGCGAAATCTAATAACGAAAAAGCAGATTTAATCAATCAATACATTTATATGTATAATGAAGATACTGGAATGTTTAATGCTAAGTCTTGTTATGTTATTGGTCAAGACGAAGATGGAAATGCAGTTTCAAGTTTTGTTAAAGAATTTAATGAGGCAGGATTAAGTTTATATAATAACGGCGCTGGTAAATTTGGAGATACTTCATCTTATGTTAGAACAAGTTATGGACTTCATATTGTTATATACACTGGGCCTGCAGAAAATGAAAATATAAAAGCTCTTCAAACTAATGTAGATGAAAATTATTCTCTTTCTTATAATCCCGAGGACGAAAATAACAGTGATAGTGCAATTTATATTTTGTATAACACTAGAGTTAATCCTCTCGTAGATAAAACTTATTTTGATGTTCTCTATGATGAAATTTTCCAAGACAACTCAGGGGAATATGAGTCTAAAAAATTAGAAGAGGCAAGAAACGCATATTCAATCACACATTATGAAGAAAGATATAGTGATTTGATTTAACAAAATTTACTAAATAATCACAAAAATTCAATCTAAAATGATTTTAAGATTTTATATATAAGAACTTTAAATTTTTGTGAAATGTAAATTGTTTTCATTTTCTAGATTTACATTTATATAAAATGTCCTTGTTAAGTTGACAAGGACTTTTTTATTTGCTAAACTTACTCTATGGCAAATAGTCGAAAAACAAAACAAGTGGTTCAACTTACAATTGAAGGGACCATAGATGAAAGAAAAGTCAATCAAATGACGACAGATGATTTGACTGATTTTGCCAATGAAAACATAACGCTAAAAAAAGGTGAAATTCTCTATCCTATTTGTAAAACAAATAAAAGAACAAAATTAAATCTCTTTTCCGTTATAAAAACAAAACTTAAGTCTAGGCAACTTAGATTTAAGGAAGGGATAACCTTTGCAAAAGCCATGTCTGAAGAAGAGCAAAAACAAAAAATGGCAGAAGCAGAGCAATCCGTAAGTAAAAAAAGTAGTAAAAAGAGCAAAATAACAAATCTTATCTTCTTTTTTGTAAATATAGCCGTTGTGGCTGGTATTTTGGTTTATCAACTTACCAAAGAGGAATTTGCACCATTATCTGGTCTTCGTTTCAATGTAAGTGCAATTTTTATCGTTATCCTTTTATTTTTGGCAGTAATTGCTACTGAAACATTGATTTTAGGTTATTTAATGAAAATTTCCACGAATAAGTGGCGATTAGGGCTCTCTTATAAAGTGGCATTCATTGGTAAATATTATGATAATGTAACTCCTATGGCAACCGGAGGTCAGCCTTTTCAAGTTGCCTACTTAAAATCTCATGGAGTTATGCTTCATACATCTTTATCTATACCTTTAGGCAAATATATTTTTGGACAAATAGCTTGGTTTTTTATAAGTTTGATTTGTTTAATTTATAGCTTTGCAACGGGAAATCAAAATGCATTTGTATCAATAACTAGTATTATTGGTTTTGTTCTCGGATCAATCGTTTTGATTGCGACTATTTTTATCTGCGTTTGCAAGAGTTTTGGTAGAAAACTTGTTGTAAAAATTTTAAAACTGCTTTACAAAATGAAAATAATAAAAAATTATGACAAGCAGTATGAAAAAATAACCAAATATATTAGTGATTTTCAAGATGTTATGCAACAATATGCAAAAAATCCAAAAGATTTTTGTATTTTAATTTTCTTAAATATTTGTAAAATGTTTTTCCATTTTTCAATTCCGTTTTTTATCATTTCGTTCTTTAATGGCGGACTAGAGGCAAATATGTTTATACCTGTTTTTGTTATGTGCAACCTTGTTGATATGGCTTCTTCGTTTTTCCCTCTGCCGGGCGGAACTGGTATGAGTGAAATTTCATTTGCTGCTGCATTCGGCTCAATTGTTGGACAAAACAATATTTTAGTTTGGGTTCTTTTGGGTTGGAGATTTTTCTCTTACTATATTTATCTTCTGCAAGGTATAATCATATTGTCATATGACATGAGTTATGGCAATCGCAAATATAAGTGGCTTGTTTGTCGAGAAAATTTAATTGAACAAAGCAATCAATTTAAACAAATTCAAATAGACAAATTTAGAGCAGAGCGCTCTAAACGAAGAAAAAAATGATTATCCTTATTTTGTATAATTTTTTACGCAGCTGACCAAACTAAAAGTATGAAAATTGATAAATCAAATTTTGGTTGGCTTTTTGCTTGTATAGGGCTAGTGTTGCTATTAGGCCTTTCTATTTATTTAGGCAAAAGTGGTTTTTTCTTTGCAACAGAAAATAATTTTGCAACTGATTTAAAGCTTGGTCAAAATTTAGAATGCGGAATTGATAAAAATCAATCAAATTCAATCTCGATAAATTTTTCAGGTGGTTTTTTGCCAGAAGAAAGATTGCCTCAAGTTGTTGCTGTAAAAAATCTAAGCGACAGTGTTCAGCTTTTTTTGCGAGCAAAAGTTTTTGCATTTACTTCACAAAATCAATTTGTAGAAATTGACATAGTGGAAAACAGTAATTGGATAAAAAATGAAGATGGCTATTTTTATTATAATTCACTTTTATCTCCACAAGAGAAATCTACTTTGGCTTCTTTTGTTATTCTGCCAAACGAAAATGTTTCTTTTTTGAGCAATAAAAAATATATTTTAACTTTTGTTTTCGAAAGTTTGGACAGCTCTGTTGATGTAAAAGCATTTTGGGGATACAATCCCATTGAAAATATTTGACACAAGGTTTATATTTAATTTATAATCACTTCAAGGAGAAAAACATGCCATATATTCCACCACTTCCACCTGATTTTAAATTCAAAAAAAATAATGAAGACATAAAAAAAGAGCAGAAATTAGAAAAATCAGAAAAATCAGAGAAATCAGAGAAAACAGAGAAATCAAAGAAATCAGAGAAGATAGAGAAATCAGAGAAAATAGGGATTTCGGCGAAAATAGAGAAAACAGAGAAAATAGAACAAAACCTTAATCCTCAAAGCTTTTTAAATCAAGAGTCTGAAAAACATGAAAAGTTAAAACAAGCAAATAAAAGCAATGAGAAAATGAAAAAATCTTTATTTATTTTTTTAAGTGCAGTTTGTTTTGCTACTTCAATTTTAATGTTTACATTATTGTTTGTTTAAACAAAATTCAGCATTTTTTTTTGTAAAAATAAATTTAAAAAGGCAATCATTTGTTTATGAAAAATTTGATTGTCTTTTTTTTAATTGTTTCATTGTTTGCATTTTTGTATTTTCAGTCACCTTCTTTGTCATTTGATGAAGCCTGTAGTGCTTGCTTTGTTGTGGAAAAAGAGGTTGAAGGTTTTGACCAAATTAAAAACGGCAATGATTTTCTTGTGCAGGTTTACGAAGATTTTGAAAATTTTTATAATTCCTATAATGAAATAATAAAAGGCTTCAACTTATATTTTACATCTCTAGAAATCGATCAATTTGCTAAAAAGGTCAATGGACAAATTTATCAATCGCAATCAGTCGAAAATATTGATATATATTATGGTTATACTTCCATGTTTAAAGATTTTAGATATTTGCAAGGTCGAAAAGTAAATATTCAAATTGCAGTTAAAGAAAATGAAGTGATTGTCGGTTTTCCGCTAATTTTGACGGGGTTTTAATAAGCGAATAAAAATCTATGTATAAAATCATTTTTTAAGGCAATAAAGTTGGCAGGAGGTTAAAAATGGAAATCACAAAAAAGAATAAGGTTGTCGAGTTTTTAAAAAACTATTGGATGTATGTGGCAGTAGGCGTTGTTGTTCTTGTTGTTGCAATTACTGTAGGCGTGCTTGCTGGGGGACAAGCCGTTCCAACTTCTTCACCAAGTTTAGAGTTTTCTTTACCTATGCAAGAAGCTAGTATAGTTAAAGATTATTCTTCTACAGAACTTCAAGAAAACACTTCTTTAAATCAATGGGAAGCTCATCTTTCTGTAGATTTTGCGTCTGACAATGCTGATGTTTTCGCTGTCCTTGATGGAACAGTTTCAAAAGTTAGCTATGATGTTTTAAATGGCTATATGATTGAAATTACTCACTCAAACGGTTTTGTAAGTCAGTATTGTTCTTTAGCAGAAGAACCTGTTGTTAATGAAGGTGACAAAGTCTCTTCTGGACAAAAAATAGGAACTGCCGGTAATAGTGCTAATGCAGAAATCGATCTAGGCAATCATTTACATTTTACACTTATGCTAGACAATCAAGTTGTTGATCCAAACAACTACTTAGATTTACAAAACAAATAAGCAGAAAAAATTTCTGCTTTTTTGTTTGTTTTTTCGTAAGTATATGATATAATACCTATGGAGGAATTATGGAAACAATCGATAGAGTAAAAAAGATTATTGCTGAACAACTTTGTATATCTACTGACGATATTAAAGATGATGCTGATGTTGTTGAAGATTTAGGCGCTGATTCTCTAGATGTAGTCGAGATGCTAATGACTTTTGAAGATGAATTTAAAGTTTCAATCCCAGATGAAAAATTAAAGGAACTTAGTACTATACCTTCAATTGTAAATCTTATCAATGAATATTCAAAAAAATAACAACTTCCAAATTTTTGGAAGTTTTTTTCTACAAAAATAACAACTTCCAAACTTCTGGAAGTTTTTTTCTACAAATTTTGACATAATTTTCAATTTTTATTCATAGTTTATCCCATGGAGGCATCTATGAATAAAGATTTGCTGGAAAGGGTGCTTATGCTTGCAAATCACATTCTTTCCACTGGCGACACGATAAGAAAAACTGCCAAAATTTTTTCTTTGAGCAAAAGTACTGTGCATAATGATGTTTCAAAAAGACTTTACAAAATCGACAAAGTGCTTTATTTAAAAGTCCAACAAATTTTAGATTTAAACTTTGCACAAAAACATATACGCGGTGGAGAGGCGACAAAAAGAAAGTATGCCCAAAAATAAAAACTTGGTTATGCCAAGTTTTTTTTGTTTTAAATAAATTTTCTTAAATTTTATTGTCGGAGAAAAGAACATTTTGTATTTTGTTTGTCAAATATTTTATTAAATTTTTTTTATAATAGCCAAATATTATTCTCGGGTCAAATATGTCGGGCTTTTCAGATAAAATCTTTCTCAAACTTGCTGTCGAGACAAGTCTTATGTCGGTGTCGGTATTGACTTTAACGATGTTGTGATTTTTCACGGCTTTTACAATCAATTGTTTGTCTAAACCTTTGCCATTTATTTTGCCACCATATTTTTTCATTAAATTTATATATGATTTGTCCACAGTAGAAGCTCCATGTAAAACAAGAGGAGTATTTGGCAATTCCTTTTCAATTTCACTTAAAATATCAAATCTTAGTTGTGCTTTTTTAGTATATTTGTTGGCTCCATGTGCAGTCCCTATTGATACTGCAAGCAAATCGACTTCTGTTTGTTTTACAAATATAGATGCATCAATCGCCCTTGTGTATAATTGGTCTTTAGCGCAAATTTTATCTTCAGTTCCTTTGATTTGACCAATCTCACCTTCTACTAAAACCTTTCGTTTGTGGGCGTATTTAACAACTTTCTTTGTAAGAGCAATATTATCCTTTAAACTAAGAAGGCTTCCATCAATCATGACGCTGTCAAATCCTAAATCTATTGCTTTTTTGCAAATTTCAAATGATTTGCCATGATCCAAATTAAAAAAAAGTGCGGGGTTTTTCTTTTTCGCAACTTGAATAATAGATTTTATAAAATCTTCGCCCATATATTGCATTGAACTTTCGCTAATTGCAACGATAACAGGTGAGTTTGCTATTATACTTGCCTCTAAAACCGCTTGAAAATTTTCGAGATTGCAAATGTTGAAAGCACCAAGTGCGAAATGTTGATTTAATGCTTTGTTTAAATAATATTTCAAATTTTTTTTCATATTCGCCTCTGAATTATTTTAACACATTTTTTTGTTATGTCCAACATATTTTATAAAAGAGGTGTTTATGAAAAAAGTTGTTCCTTTTATCTTTGTATTAATTTTACCATTTGTTTTGGCAGGCTGTGGCTCTAAACAATTTGAACTTGAAGATTATATGAGTGAAACAACTAAGGTTTATTTTCAAGCCGAAGGCAATGGCTTTAATGCAACATTGAGTGTGGGAGAGCGTGAGATAGATTATAAAGTTGACGGACGGCATGGGGAAACTTGTGACTTTGCTCTTTTGCAAGTTGAGTTTGATTCTGTATTAAAAAATGATGCTATAGACTGCGTAGTAAGTATAGATGGACAGGATACTTCATTGTTGTTAGAATTTAATCCTTTGAATAATTGTTATATGGGTGATTTGGGATTTAACATCAATGCTGATGCAAATGTTTCTATTACAGTAGAAGAAAAATCTTTACAACTTGAAAATGTAAGCAATAATTTTGCAATAAATTGGCAAGAGGCTTTACAAAAATCACAAATTGCACTAATTGATGAAATATCTTCATGTTATAGTAATGGTTCTTTCTGTGGAGAGGGATATTTGAAATTGCTACATGAAAAAGGTGGCAGTTTTCAAGAACTTTTCTGGTCTTTCCGCTTAGTTTGTGAGCAAGGAATTAAATATGATGTAGTTATAGACGCTCAAACAGGAGAAATAGTGGGGGTTAACTTATAAAACATTTAATTCAATTTGCTAAATAGTTTTATAAAAGTTGTAATTTTTGCTTAAAAATGTTATAATTAAACCATGAAAACAATTCATGAGCAAAAACAGCTTCAAGAAAATGCAATAACTGTTGTTGTATGTTCAAAGAAGTCGGACAACAAAAGAAGAAAAATTGACGAGATTGAAAAACTATCCACAACTGCTGGCTTAAAAGTGGTGGATAACTTTTTTCAAAATATAAAAGAATTTAATCGTTCGACCGTTATAGGCTCGGGTAAAGTTGAAGAAATAAAAAATTATATATCCTCATCAGAAATTCAAATCAATGTTGTCGTTGTTGATTATCCTTTGACGGGCTCGCAAGTAAAAAACCTAGAAGATGCCTTGGGTGTAAAGGTTATTGACCGCGTGGGCTTAATAATTGACATATTTGCGCAAGGTGCGCAAAGCAGAGAAGCCAAATTGCAAGTCAAACTCGCGCAAGATCTTTATCTTTTGCCCCGCCTTTCTCAAATGCAAGGCTCAAGTGGTCGTTTTGGTGGAGTCGGTGTAGGTATGCGTGGGCCGGGAGAGAGCAAACTTGAGTTAAATCGAAGAGTACTTGAAAAAGAGATCGACTCATTAAAAAAACAGATAGAAAAAATTAAAAACCAAAGACAAATTTCAAGAAGAGAGAGGTTAAGTTCATCTCTTCCCAAAATTGCACTTGTGGGATATACCAATTCAGGCAAAAGTTCTTTATTAAATCTCTTAACAAAAGAAAATATTTATGCAGAAGATAAATATTTTGCTACCTTGGATACAACAAGTAGGAAATTGTATCTTGGCGAAGGGAATTATGCTCTTTTAACCGATACTGTTGGCTTTATTTCAGACTTGCCTCATCAACTTGTTGATGCTTTTTCTTCTACTCTTGAGGAGGCTACTGATGCAGATTTGCTTATCCATGTAGTCGATGTTTCGCTCCAACAGCAAGAAGAAAACAAAAAAGAATATGAAGTTAACATAGAAATCACAGACAAATTATTAAATGAGATTGGTGCGACAAAGAAAAGACTGGTTGTTTTAAATAAATGTGACAAGATAAATGGGCCACTTGAAATCAAAAACAATCAAATATTGATTTCTACTAAAACAGGAGTTGGAATAGAAAAACTAATTGATGCTATAAAAATAATGATAGAAAAATAAAAACATAAATTATTTAAGTTTATGTTTTTTATTTAAAGTTTATAAAATTATAAATTCTGTTTTTTTTAAAAAATTTAACTTTTAGTTTTTATGATTTTGATTATATTTTTCGTTTAATTTCTCAAGCAAAAAATCAAGTTCTATTCCATGCGCCTGTGCAGCCTCTTCTATTGTTTCATCTTCACTTAAGTGGCACAATACACAAAACATTCCAAAACCCATTAAAACATCTGCAAGAGATTGGTCAAGCTCTAAAAGTTTTTTTATTGTCATATCTTTTTGTATTTTCATATAATTCCTCCGTTATCAAATTTTAGTTTTTTTATTTTATTTTGTCAACCTTTATAATTAAAAGTTTGCTAAAATTGTCTTATTTTGTCTATTAGTTATTTTTATATTGAGGCGTTAATAGATTAAGAACATGGAAAAGTTAAGTGAAATTATATCAAAAACTATTTATGCAGTAGATGAAGGTAAAATGGTAGGGTATATTTTGTGCCCTGTTTTTGAAGATTGTTTTTTGCAAGGATACATTGTCTGCGATGATGAGGTTGAACAAGAAAAATTTTTGTCATCTAAAGATATTGTTTCTTCTACAAAAGAAGCAATATTTATAAATTCAATTTTTGATATGCAAAATGTTGAAATGCTATCGGCTGTAAGTCCGCTTGGAAAATTTGTTTTCGATAGCAATGGCACGAATTTTGGGAAAGTTGAAGAATGTTATATCGAAAATAATTTTATAAAAAAATTGCAAACAAATATTTGTGAAATTATGTCAAAAAACATAGCAACTATTGGTAAAGATTGTGTTATTTTTGCTAAACATAAAAAAAATCAAAAAAAATCAATAAAAAATTATAATAAAAATATAAATTTAATAGAAAAATTGCCAAAAGTTGAAATATTAAATAAAATTCAAAATAAAAATGAAACATTAGAATTTTCTTCTACTTTACCTATAAAAGCTATAGCAAATAAATCTAAACTTATTGGTAAAAAAATAACAAAAGATATATTGGGATTTAATAATGAAATTATAGCAAAACAAGATGAAATAATAAATGAAAAAATAATAAGAAAAGCAAATAAACATAATAAAATAAATCTTTTATTCTTTTATAGCAAATAAATGCAAAAAAAATGCATTTATTTTTTTTAAATTTTTTTTTATGAAAAATATTTAAAAATCAATTAAAATGTTGTTTAATCGTTTGTATTTTTGTCGTTAATTGTAGTAAAATAAATTAGCGAGGTTAATGTGGTTAGAATTATTCCTAGAAGAACCAAAGTTAAACTAGAATTTGCAAGAGGCTTTACTGCAATTGATTTGATTCTTGCAGTCATTGTGGCAACTATTTTGATTGTTCTTATTGCCTCAGATTTTTCAGGTCACATTTGGGTGGCTATTGTTTGGGCAATTTTTGGAATTTCTTTATTCTTTAAAATTTCAGATAGTGATAGGCTCTATGTGACTTATGTCCACATAATTCGTTATTCTATGCAGAAAAAACTATATGAAAAACTTCCTAAGAATAACAAGCCAAATATAAAATCTATTGTTCCATTTGAAAGTATTTATCAAGATAGATTTATTTCATTTGGGGATTATTTTGCTCAAGTGCTTGAAGTTAAACCTATTCTGTTTGGTCTTCTCAATGAATACAATCAAAACAATGTTATTGATATTGGTTTTGGAAATGCTCTTAGAAGGCTTGAAGAAAGTCAGGTTTGTGAAATTATCAAAATCAACAAGGCTATGGTTTTAGACAACTATGCTTACAATGAAAACAAAAAATTTGATAGGCTTCTTGAACAAGTTTACGAAAAGCAAATGACTCAGGAAGAACTAGATGCAAGAGAGCCTATTTTCCAGGAAAGACTTGCTTTTATTGAAAGTAGAAATAGAAAAGAAAAAATATACAAAGACTATTTTTATATCGTAGTTCTTGGAAAGGACAAAGAAGCACTTGAAAACACTGTTAGTGGAATGGCTAGTTCGCTTGCTACTTCCCTAGTTCCTGTTTCAACGAGAAGACTTACAGGGGGTGAACTTGCGGTTTTTCTTAAAGCAAATTATACCCGGGAATTTGATGAACGCGAAATTGAATCAATTCCTTATAGCGAATACATAAATTGGGCGACTCCAGATAAAATCAAATTTCGCTCTGCAAAATATAGCATTGATGACAAATTTTATAGAACTTTTGTGATAAATGAATATCCTTTGCAGGTGGGAAATGCTTGGGGAGCATCATTCTTTTTGCTTGATAGAACAAAAGTTGTTATGAAATTTAAAAAAGCACCAAAATATGAAAGCGAACGCAAAATTGATAAAGCGATCATGGATATGGAGACTAAGCTTTATAGAACAGGCAAAAGCAGTACCCAAATAGAATTACAAACTCACCTTGAAACGCTTAGAAATTTGCTAGCACAGTTAAAAAACAATAACCAACAACTTTATGATGTAAATACTTTTATTACTTGTGAAGACACTGCAAGAAAAGATGTTAAAGCGGTGCTCAAACAAGAGGGCTTCAGATTCTCCGAACTTTATGCTAGACAAATTGATGCATTTATTTCTTCAAATATCTCTATGCGTGACAATATGCCAGAGCTTCAACGAGGGTTTCCAACTTATACGCTTGCGGGAGTTTTTCCGTTTGTATCAAGTGAACTTCAAGACGAAAATGGTATCTACATTGGCGACAATATGTATCCTGTTTTTGTTGACTTTTTCCAAAGAGATAACCAAAGAGTCAACTCTAATATGATGGTTATTGGTAAGTCCGGTTCCGGTAAATCATATGCCATTAAAATGTTGCTTGCGAATTTTGCGGCAGATAATACTAAAATTTTTATTTGTGACCCAGAAAAAGAATACTATAAGCTTACTGAAAGCTTAAGGGGAAAACTTATTGATGTTGGATCTTCTCTGCAGGGTATTATAAATCCCTTCCATGTTATTAGGGCGCTTGATAGGGCAGATGACGAAGACGATTATGCATCTAGGTCAGATTATTTTAAAGTTGAGAAAAAAGATGACTCTTTTAATCAACATTTGCAATTCCTAGAACAGTTTTTTAGAACCGTTTTGGAAGGTATTTCATCTGACGCTTTTGAAGTTGTAAATTCATTAGTCTTAAAAATGTATATGGATAAAAATATAAATGAGGACACAGACCTTACAAAATTAAAACCTACTGATTATCCAACATTTGATGATTTGTATGCAATTGTTAAAGCAGAATTAAAATCATCAACCGATGAATTTTATTCAAAAAATCTTCGTATAGTTGAAGCTTATATAAGAAAATTTGCTAAAGGTGGAAGAAATTCAAACCTTTGGAATGGACCTACATCTATTGAAACCAACGAAAATTTTGTTTGCTTCAATTTTCAATCGTTGATAGCTGGCAATAATGATATGCTTACTAATGCGCAAATGCTTTTAGTGTTTAAGTATCTAGAAAACGAAATTATAAATAACAAAGATTACAATTCATTACACAACACTAATAGAAAAATTATTATTGCAGTTGATGAGGCTCATACTTTCATTAACGCTAAATATCCTATTGCGCTAAACTTCATGACTGCAATGGCAAAGCGTATAAGAAAATATGGAGGAATGCAAATCGTTATTACTCAAAATATCAATGACTTCGTAGGATCTGAAGAAATAAAAAGACAATCTACGGCAGTTATCAATGCTTGTCAATATTCAATTATTTTCTCATTGTCTCCAAATGACGTAAACGACCTTATCGAACTTTACAAAAATTCTGGAGGAATAAATAAGGAAGAGCAAAACTCTATCGTAACTGCTCAAAGAGGGCAAGCATTTATAATAACTTCACCTACATCAAGAACCACCGTGCATATAAGGTCTCTTGAGTATGTAGAAAACATGTACGAAGAAAAAAATAAAAAATAATTTTTAAGGGGCGTAACGCTATGGTAAACATCAAAAAAATCAATTTGTTAGTTTGTAGTTTATTAATGGTGTTAACAAGCCTCTTTTTTGTTGCTTGTACAAATAATTCTTATAACGATGTGACTCTTTCTTCATCAACTGCTTCCGTGACACTTGATGTTGGTCAAGAAGAAGAAATTGTTTTTACAATAAACAACATGTTAGATAAAATGGACAACTCTTTGAATATCGCATTTTCTCCAGAAGGAATTGCCTCTTGTGATATCATTTCACAAAATGGAACAGAAGTGACTGCAAAAGTAAAAGGTATTGAAGCCGGAACAACTATTTTGACGGCGACGACAATTGAGGGGGGCAAATCTTGTAGTTTAACTGTTAATGTTAAACAATATTCAAGTTTTGTTTCTGCTAGCGAAGAATCTCTTTATGTTTCATCTTCTTCTCAACTTATTGTTAGCACTAATGATTTTGTTTTTGAAGATAAAACGAGTGAAAAAACATTAAATTATTATTTTTATGGTAAAAACAATGGCTATACTTTGTCATTAGATAATGTTTCTTCTTCTATAACTAACTCCAACGGTGAAAAAGAAAGAGAATTCAAAAATCAATTTGTTTCGGTTAAACTTATCAATCAAAATGGATTAAGTTACTTAGTGTTTTCAGATAAAAACGGAGATGAATTTGTTTTAAATAGTGGCAATGCAGACATTTCTCTAAACGGAAATATAAAATATTCATTTATTTCAGTTTCAAACAATAATGGCATTTACAACATTCCGTTAAGTGCGTCTTATGTCAATATTGGTGACAAGTTTACATTTGTTGCTAATTATGAAAATGCAAAAGGCGATGAAATTTTTACTCAGCGTGAATTTATAGTGCTTAAGGATATTGACAAAGATTTAATATCTTCAAGTTATGGTTATTTAATTTTAGATAAAAATCTACAATCTACCGACCAAACATATTTTGAAGAAGACTTTTCAACAAACAGCATTACTTTAGTGCCAAACTATACGTCTGCTTTACAAGAAAATTTTATCGATTTTAAACAGGCAAAATATGTAATTACTGTAACAGGTGCAAACGATTTGTTAAAATATAAATTTTCTTTTGATGAAAACGATTTATTTAATGTTAGCGCACAGACGACTTCAATTGGCAATGATAAAATATATACTTTCTTGTTGTCTACTAAAACGCAAGTTGAATGTCAAACAAATTTTAATGTAACTTTTTACTATGATGGATTCGAAGACTCAAAAGATGAAAATGTATCTTTTACATACACTATTCCTTTGATTATAAAAAATAAACCAAATAGTATTGTTATAAGTGGAAGCAATTTCTCAAACCTTCCAGTTGATGAAAAAACTTTTGTTTTTTATAATAATTATCAATCAGATAGTGCAGGTTGGCAGAAATATTATTTTGATGTTTTTCCTTTGGGGAGTAGTTTTGAATATTTAAGCATTTATTTGCCACAAGGTTGCGGGCTCATGATAAGATACAAGGGCAACTTGTTTACAGAAGGGCAAACTGCAATTATTGATGAATTAGATAATTTTGTAGAATTTAAAGGTGTGAATGACTCGCCAGCTGAGTCAGGATTATCACTTACTGTAGAGCTTTCTTTTAATATTTTAAGAGAAGATTCTCTTACAACAAAATTTAATTATGAAATTAAAAAAGGATCGACAATTTTAAAATTAGATGATGATTACTCTCATTTAAGTTCTATAAGTATATCTCTTAATAATGATGATGACGGTGTAGATATTTCTCAAATGCTTTATACAGATGCAAGTTTTGATGATTTGTCTATTGGCTTAATTTCTGGTGTAAATAATGTAAAATTTGAATTGAAAGATGATATTTGCATTGAAAACTATGGAAAATTTTATCTTAATTTATCTCTTGTTCCTGTTAAAATGGGCAGAGGGGTTTACTCAATAAGTTTGCCAAATGGTCTAGCAACATCTATAACTATTGATGTAGTTGAAAGTTTAAACACTCTTGCGATTGAAACAACAAATAAAAACGCAAATATGAATATTGTTGATTTTGATCAAGACGGTGCAACTATTTATGCAAGATTTAATACTGAAGATGAGGACAAGCAAGACCGAAATAGTTTTGATCTTCAATTGGTAGCCAATTCAGATTCTTCCTCACAAGCCATTTTAAGTTATGAGACTCTATTACAATCGCAAGATATTATTACCATTTCAAATATAAATGGTGAAAGTTTTGATGTGAATTTATTTGGCGTTGGTAGCTCTTTTATTACATTGACAGTAAGGGGATATAGTGTTGAAAATTTTGTAGCCAAACAAATAGAAAAAACTTTTGTTTTAAATGTGGTTGGATATGAATATTTAAAAGACTTTGTGGTTACAAAAAATTCTGACGGACAAGGCTATTATAGCTCTGATGAGTTACCTATAAATGCTAGATATGTTTACCTTTACAATAACAAAGCCAATTTGACAGAACAAAAACAAGCATCTTTAAATGTTGACGTCTCATATTTCAATGAGATTACTCAAAGCTATTTGTTTAAAAATCATTTAAATAATCAATTTGAAGAAAATAAATTTGACCTTAAATATGTTTTCTGGACAGTGCCTGGTTACACAATACTTCTTGATGGAGAAAAGAAAGAGTTTATGTCTATGCAAGAAAACTCTGAAAATATTTATCAAATCACACTGCAAGATGTTGTTATTGCTACATTTGACACTCAAAACTTGCTTTTAACTTTAGCACCAGATGCAAGTGCAAACGTATTGTCTTTCTCACTTATCGCAAACATTGATCAATATGAAATTGCAAGAAAATCATACACTGTAAATGTAAAAATTCTTGATTATGATGCAGTTGAAAGTTTGTCAACAATCAGTCCTGTATCATCTTTAGAATTTTCTTCTTTAGATAAAAGTCACGAAATAAATTTACGAGTACTTCAAAATAGTGCGATAAATAAAAATATTCGCGTTTCTATTACTGGTGATTCTGTTACTTTTGAAGGCAAAAAATATAACCTTTTTGGTGATACGACTATTGCAGAAGCAGGTAGCGGTATTCAAATAAATGGAAATGGTGGAAGCGTGGTTAATGTATCGCTTGTTGCTGACGAGGAGTTTTTGCAAAAAGCAAACTCAAATCAAAATTTCTTCGGTGGAAAACCTTTTATCGCTACATTAACCATTGCTGCAGAAGACTGGTATGATGATACGGGAAAACTTGTTGAAGAAAATAAGAATAAAGTTGTTACAATTTCTATTACTTTTTCAAATGGATCAAAAGAAAATCCATTTACAATAGATAGTACAGAAGACTTGCTCTCTGTTAAAGACAATTTGTCTGCTCATTATAAAGTGACAACTACTATCGACGCATCGTCAATTGATATGCCGTTAGGAGAACTTAAAGGCTCAATCGTAGGGGATAATGAGTATGCTGTAATCACTGGAATAAATATATCTAAGATATCACAATCTTCGGCGCAAGCAGTAGGTGAAAACAATTACAATTATGGTGGTTTATTTACAAGTATCGCTGAAGGTGCTATTATTTCTAATTTAAAATTTGAAGGTAAATTTGACTTAAATATTGATATAACAAATGACACTTACTTAGGAATTATAGCGGGAATAAACTATGGACAAATATACAATGTCTCTGTAACAGTTGATTCATCTAAAGTGACAATAACTGGCAATAATAATTTAAACACATATATTGGCGGACTTGTCGGATTAAATGAAGGAACCATTGAACAAAATTTTGTTTCAAATGATAGTGAAAGTTTCAAACTCTTTGACTACACTTTGTTTATGAATGATTTTCTAAATATTGATTACACGGGCACAAATCTTTTTGCGGGTGGTATTGCCGGACAAAGTAATGGAATAATCAAAAAGGTTGATGGGCAGTCTACATACGCAGGTTATTCAAATTATTTGTCTTATGCTTTAATAAATGCATATTTGAGCAAAACTGATACCTTTTCAACAAGTTATATTGGTTCTGTCGCAGGGAAAATTTGGGTAAACAATATAGATAGCGGACTATTTGCTACAAACAATGACCAAAAATATGTTGTTAAACCTTCGTATAACTATATTGCAGGAAAAGGTATTGTCGTTGGAGGTGAAGTTAGTGGTCTTAATTATGTTGGAGGAGTTGTTGGACAACTTGAAATAACTGGAAATGCCAACAATACAGGTTCGGAAACTAGAGACGATTATTGCTTTGCTGGAATAACTTCTCGTACTTTCGTAAGAAAACAAACCTTAGGGAAGGGCGAGATTGGACTTCTAACAGGACAAATTATAAATAATAGTGACCAATCTATTTCACCACTTTTCTTTATGCAGGCAGTAGATGATGGAAAAGTGGGAGAAGAAGCTTCAATGCTTGTCATATATTTAGATGATAACTCATTATCAACAGATGTAGAAAACATTGACTTCAACAATTTAAACAAGCTTGCTTTTGGACAAGACTCAGCTCTTACAACTTTTGATCAATATACTTCTCAATTCGTTTCATACATTACAAGAGAGCAAAATAAGATCGAAGATGAAAATCAAAGCATTGCTATTACTCAAGATTTAGACAAGTATTACGGCGAAGCAGTCGCTGTGCAATACGATAAAATTGTCAAGCAACATTTCTTCTCTACTAAGGGGGGAGATCTTGATTTAGGTGTAACTGAAAACGCAACTCTCAACAATCAAATGTCAATCGATGAAGCTCCGACGCAGGCGTACTTTGCTTATTATTTTAGCGCGGTCAGCACTCAATTATCGGATTCTGAGCAAGGGCTAGCTGAGGCGCAGAATATATTAGACCAAACTTACAACACGCTTTCAGTCGGCGACCCATTATATCCTATTACAATTTTAGGTGAATTGACTTTACAATCTTCAAATACCTCAATCTTAAAAATCGACCAAAATGGAGAGATGACTATTCTTGGAACAGGTTGGGTTCAAGTTTGGGGAAGTAGTATTTTAAATATAAATGAAGGTGTAAGTTTCCTTATTTATGTAACAAATTATTTTAATGTGGATAGCGCTAAGTCAATAATTTATCCTAACTCTTCTTCTGATGCTACCGCTCTTGATGATGCAACGATAAAAATGTATTCAAATCAAACTGTAAATCTTTATGTTAGACCAGATTATTCATTTGATGGATCAGATTATTCTTCTTCTGATTCTATTGAGAACAATTTTACTATAGATAGTTATGGTCAAGCATCTTTAGGTGGGTTTAATTTCCAAATTGCAAAAAATAATGATGTTTCTGCAAAGGTTTCTATTATCGTCGAAACTAACGGCAATGAAAAAGATAGTATTGAAGCAAGCTCTATAGAAGAAAGTAATACTCAGCAAGAAAATGAAGAATTTGATGTTTCTGTTGCTGGTCAGTTGATAGTAATTACAAAGAAACAAAGCGATTCAGCTTTTGAAAATGCAAATTTGATAATTTCTCCAAGATTAAAAGTTTCATACAATGGAAACATTTATACTTGCGATGTTAATAAAACTCTATCATCTATAAATATTGATTATCAAAAAGGCGCAGTAGGTATTGGAGCTAGCAAATATGATAATGTTGCTATTTCAACAACAAATCAAATAAATGAGACTATATATTTAAGAACAACAGCTAATGTAGATAAAAATGACCCTAATAGTGAAGGATTGCTTTATTACATCACTTTTGGCAACAAAATTATTCAATCTAATGACGCTGAAAATTATCTTGAGTATATTGATACAAATAAAGACAAACTGTTTTTAGTCACTATTGGAGATGGAGTTGCAATTTCTGATGAGGGCTATTTAATAAAAGAGTATTCTTTTGACTTAAATGTTATAGTAAATAAAAATAGTGAAGCTTACAAAAATCGTTTTGAAAACAATATTTATGGAGATTATAAGATCGTTGTTTTGGCAAAATCTAATAGATCTCAATATGTGACAATAAACATATCACTTGAAAATTTGCCTCTTCAAAACATTGTTATCGATAATTATAATGACCAAGATAAAATGACGTCAAGTAATGGTGTGGGCATTTCTAGCAGTTATTCTTATGTTGGTGAAAACAGCTTATTAGCGATAACGCTTAATCCTGAAGATAGTGATTTTGATTATTTGATAATAGAAAATGCTCAAAGTAATTATTCCTCTGGAAATGGAGTTGGTACTTTTGCTGTTGCGGCTCGCAAAAATAATCCAGAAGATAATAAAAATCTTTTTGATTCAAGCACGATTGTTGGCTCGGCAACAGATAGTGGTTTATTGATAACTAAAGAAGAAATCATAGATTTTTACAACCAAACAACCGAAATAGACAATGGTGACGGCTCAAAAACAACAGTGAGAAATTACAAAACTTATGACGGTGTAATCTATTTTATTTACAACATAGGAAATAATGGAGTAGTTAATAATTCTATTTCAACTTTTAATATAAGAGTTTATAAAGACAATCAAGAAATTGCAGTAAAGAACAATTCAATAGATTTAACTTTAAAACTTAAAAATTATATTTCTTTATCAATTGATGGAAAAGAGAGTGAAACTGGACTAGTAAATACTTATCGTGTTGCAAGAGGGCTTAGTTATAAAATAAATATAAATTCTTACGGATTTAATAACTCAGATATTTCAGCTCCAGCAATAGTTTCGGGCAGTCAATATGGCTCTATCGTTCAAGAAAATGGAGAGTATTATTTACAAATTACATCATCTTCGCTTGGTGCAAATGCAAAAATAGAAATAGAAATCGAAGCGGTTCGTTATGACGGTGATAAACAAATTTCTGCAACCGGCAATATGACATTGTTAGTTATGAACTATGTGATTGATGAAAATCTCGCAGATGGAGAAAAGGCTGGCAATAAGGATATAATTGATGGCATGGTTGACGGAGTGATCACATTGCCTATTGGCAACAGTAAAAATCTTGCTGTAGATATTTATGACTACATTGAATATGACAAAACAAATCAATCTGTTGTTGATTTAGTAGATCAATTTGTAAATGATTTGACTTATCGTGGCACATGGAGCTACTACACAAATATAGCCTATGGTCAAAGCGTGCCTGGTTCTGGTAGTGGAGAAGCTAAATATGAATACGACTTGCTTGTAGATGCAAATGGAGAAAATTATTATTTCAAGTATGATAATCTTGTAATTGTGCCGATAAGAATAAACGAAGCTGATGCAAATTTATATTACTTTAAATATCAAAGTTCTTATAGGTTAAGTGCTAATGGAACCGAATATATTGTGGTTTCAAATAGCTCGAACGCCTCAACCATTACTACCGAAATTAGGTTTGAAGTGTTTGTGTCAAGCAGTACAGAAAATCCAATTCCTATCTTTGACTATGAAGATTTTATTGATATGAAAGAGGGGGGCAATTATATTCTTCTTAATGATATAACATTGCCTTCAAAAGAATTTGTTGAAAACAACGATTCATATGTTCAATATCAACCACAAGTTGCTTCTTTTGCCTCATTTGATGGAAATGGCAACTCAATCATATTGGACGGAACTTATGATTTTGGCTCTGCTACAGAGCTTGGTATTTTCTCAAGTTTAAAATCAGGAAGTGTAATTAAAAATCTTAATGTGACAGTTGTATCTTCTTATGATACTGGTAATGCAGATTTCTCTCTTATCTTTAAAACTACTACTGCGGAACATAGGACAGGGCTTTTGGTCGGAAACAACAATGGGATTATAACAAATTGTAAAGTTTTATCAGAAATAGACAACTTCTTCACTGTTGATTGTACACTTGGAAGTATTGAATCTGCATATGTTGGCTCGCTTGTCGGTGAAAATAATGGCTATATAACAAATTGCTCTTCTTCTTTAAATATATATGGGTCATTTAATATCGCAGGTATTGCTGGCATAAACAATGGCAAAATTGCAGCATGCTCTTATAAAGAAGGAATTTTACAGTCAAGTGATGATCAAATTGACGAAGGTTTCCATGTTGCAGGACTTGTAAATGTAAACAACTCAGGTGGTCAAATCATTACTAGTTATGTTAGCGGTGGAGTAAGTTCTGATTCTTTATATTCTACAAATACTGCTAGTTATTTGTCTGGACCTAATTATTCAGCAGGTTTTGTTTATGAAAATAATGGAAGCATTTCAGATTGTTATTCTGATATATATCTCGCTAGAAGTGCAAACATGGCTGGATTTGTTTATGTAAATACAGGAAACATTAAAAATTCGTTCTCCCTTAGCATATTGCAAAATAATTCTATTGCTTCTGCTGGCTTTGCTATGAGAAATACTCCTTTTGACCAAGAGGAGGAAGCACCTTCTGATGAAAGTGTAAATCAAAGCAACAATTCGGGGCAAGGGACTTTTGAAAATTGTTATTATTTATCTTATTTACAAAGCATAAACATTGACCTTAACCCTATTGTTTTTGAGGGAGTTAGTGCAATAGACGACTTTAGCATTGCTAATGAAGCATTCAAAGATTATGCTTATTCTGATTATGTAAGCACAAACGCAGTTTGGTTCTATAGTGGCGACGACAAAACAAATTCAAATTATATTGCTTTTGTCCCAACCAACAATAAAAGCGAAATAAATAACGGAAACGGCTATGGAACTCAAATAAATACAACTTATGAAATTGAATCGATTTTTTTACCAAAAGGAAGGCTGGAACTTGTTGCTCCGAATATTGAAAGTTTGTCAATTCGAAATTTTGTAGATGCTGACGTCGATTCTGCAACAGGCAATATCACATACAATTATCAATACGATATTTCTACTGATGCAACTAGAAAGGCGGAAAAAGGTTCGCTTTATAATCCTTATCTTATTTACAGTGCTGAAACAATGGAGTCTTTAATACTTGAAAATAGCTCGGCAAACTCTAATCAAAATACTTCTAATTATAGAATGATAAGCGATATAGATTATTCAAATTATTCTAGCAATTCACAGATTTATAAAACCGTTTTCGCTGGAAACTTTGAAGGCAATGGAATGGAAATTTCTTCTATAGTTCTTCAATCAAATGAACATATGGATAATGCAGGGTTATTTGCTAGTCTTGGTATATCAGCAGGAAAAATGGGTGTTATAAAAAATATTATATTAAGTCCATCTACTGTAATCTTTGCTGGGACTTCTTCAGTAGGAGCTTTAGTTGGTTATGTTAGAAATGGTGAAATTTATAATGTTGAAGTTAAAACTCAATCTTCATTGACAGTTCAAGGTGCAAATTTTGTAGGGGGCATAATTGGTCGAGCAGAAGGCAATTATGTTTTGAAAAATTTAAATTCGAATGTTAATGCAGTAGCAAACTATACTCCAACTCTAGAACAAAGAGGAGTTTATTACAAAGAAAACTTGAGTACTTTGATTTTCTCTTACGCAGGAGGTGTTGCTGGTTATCTTGGGTCGGGTTATGCTCAAAATATGTTTGCAAATGAAATATTGACAGTGCGTGGAGATCGTGCAGGATTTGCTGTTGGTGGTATTGGACAGAGTGGAAATGTTTGCTATGTTTACGTGACACCTTCTACGTCAAGTGCAATAAAAGCTTATAGCTATGGCGGTCTTGTTGTAGGTGAAGTAGTGGGCAAAATTTCTGAAGCGGTTGTTTATAGCAATGGTCAAGAAGATAGTCCAATATTCTCTATTGTAGGGCAAGTTCCTTCCGCTGTTGGTGGTATAGCAGGCGTGCTTAGTGGGGGAATTATCGAAAATGTTATTTCGTATCAATCGTTTGCTGTAGATCAAAGAAAAATAGGAACAAGTTCAACTTATTCGACAATTGACTATGTTGGAGGAATTGTTGGAACGGTGGCAAATAGCGGTGCAACAGTTTCAACTATAAGCAAAGCTATTGTGGAAGGTAATATAAGTGCATCAAAAACTTTAGGTGGAGCAGTTGGTGGGGCTCAAAACGAAATAAATCTCGACCAAATTGCTGTAAAATGTGATTTACTCCAAGTAAACGGGCAAAACGATATCTCTAAACTAGGGGGAATTGTTGGCGCAGTTTCAACAAATCCTACTCCTAAAGTTACAATCACAAATTCTTATTGTCAGGCAAATCTTATCGTTGAAGCACAAAACGCTCTAAATGTGCCATCGGCAAACGTTGGAGGATTGATTGCAGACAATACAAACAATGTTGACTTAAAAAATTGTTACACCTCTTCTAAAATTTCACTTACACTTAGATATTTAAATGAAATGTGGGAAGGAGTAAAACAAAGTTTCTTTGAATTAACAGAAGATGTGCCTGTTCCTTATTATCATCAAATAACAACAAGTGTCTCAAACAATGGTGTGATAGAAAATGTCTATTATTACGGTTGTGGCGCTAGTTCAGGAGTAAATACAGTTTCTCAGTTTGTAAGTTGCGAAAGTAATTTTAAAGTAGAAACATCTAATACGTCAATAAATAATTATGGCACTGATTCTCGTACCAAAGGAGATACAGGCGCTAGTTCTATAAATTCGAACACGAGTGCACTTTATGATTTTGCATACGAAATAAATTTGGAAGTGCCAGATGAAGCGGAAGAAATTAAAGTCAAAATTGGAGATAAAGAAATAAAGTCTATTGCTGTTCAAGAAGGCAAGTCGCTTTATACAGCAAAGGATTTGTTGGGTGACAATTTAGTGAATTATATAAACAAAGAAACCGGCGAATTAGACAAAAAAATTCAAATAGACTATTATTCTTCGTCATCTGGTATTATTCAAGATAAATCACAAACAATTAGTTTTGAAATTTGGTCTGAGAAAATAGATGATTTTAAACACTTGCTTTTCGAAAATGATTTGTTTTGGATTTGATTGTTATAATTTGAAAATGGGCAAATGCGATAATGCTTTGTCCATTTTTTTGCTTTTTGCATAGATTGTTATTAAAATTTTTTGTGATTTGTAATATCTTTTTTTCAAAAATCATTTTTATTAAATATTTTTTTGTTAAAAGATTATAGGTTTAAAAATCGTTTACTGTGGCAAAAATATAAAATATTTTATTTTTTTTAAAAAAATAGTTGACATTTTTTATATAGATTGATATAATTTTTTCAACTATTAGAGCGCTTGTGAAGAAATTTGTTATATTTTAAAACTGAAAAAAGGGCATTTTATGGCTTTTTCGTCGTCATAATGTCTTTTTTTCGTCTTTTACAACCCTCGAAATTTAAGGAGTAAATAAAGATGTCTGTAAATCTAAAGAAAGTTAAATCAGGAAAATCTATTAGATATACTTTTGGTCATTGCAAAGAGTATGTTGAAGTACCACCATTACTTGAAATTCAAAAAAAATCTTATAAAGACTTTTTGGAAAACGGCATCAAGAGTGTCCTTGATGAGTTTTTCCCATTAACTGATTATTCGGGAAAAGCTAAATTGTATATTACTGAGATTTTGCCTTTCGCAAAACCTAAGTACGACATTAACGAATGTAAACGACGCGGAGCAACTTATAGTTCTCCTCTCAAAGTAAAAGCTCGTTTCGTTGTAGAAGAAACTGGACAAGCTGTAGAACAAGAAGTTTTTTTAGGTGATGTTCCTATGATGACAGAGCAAGGCTCTTTCGTTTTTAACGGAATTGAAAGAGTAGTTATTAACCAAATAGTAAGAGCACCTAGTGTTTATCTTAAACGCGAAAAAGATAATGACGCTTCTTTAAAAGCACAAATGATACCTGTTCATGGTACTTGGATTGAAGTTGTTCAAGGCGCAAATGAAATGTTAAAAATCATGCTTGAGAGAAAAAATAAACTTTCTCTTGGCGTTTTTCTCAAATGTTTTGGCTTTACAAATGAAGAAATTTTAAAACTTTTCGGAAACAACAGATACATTAAAAATGTTCTAGATAAAGAACCTCAAGTTTCTCAAGAAGACGCTTTGATAGAATTTTCTCGTAAAACAAGACCTTCTGATGTGCCTTCTGCTGAAAGCACTAGAAACTTTATCAATGCCTCTTTCTTTACAGATGCTTATTACAATTTAACTAGAGTAGGGCGCTATAAATTTAACAAGCGTCTTGCGCTTAAAGAAAGATTGCCAGGTCTCGTTTCTGCTGATGATATAATTGTAGATGGAGAACTTTTAGTTAAAAAAGGTGAAGAATTTACTGTTGAAAGTGCTACAAAGGTTCAAAATGCCGCTGTTAATGAAGTTTGGGTTCAACTTTCAGACAAGAAACACTTAATGAGAGGCAACAACCGTGTGACTCTTAGTGAAGTTTTACCTTGCAAGCAAGAAGAACTTGGTATAAATGAAGATGTTTATACACCAGTTTTAAATCAAATTTTAAAAGATAACAAAACTAAAGAAAAAAGAATTGAAGCTATAAAAAATTCAGCCAAAGATCTTATAATTACAACTCTTACTATGGACGATATTTTGGCTACAATTTCTTGTTATCTTGATGTTCTTGAGGGCATTGGCTCTCTTGATAAAATTGAGCACCTTTCTAATAAAAGAGTTGCCACTGTTGGTGAACTTACTGCTAAAGCTTTTAGAGATGGCGTATTTAAACTTTCAACAAATATTAAAGAAACTTTGCAAGGAAGAGATTTTGTTGAAGTTACACCTTCACAAATCATGAATCCTAAAGCAGTAAACAAAATGCTTAGAGATTTCTTCTCTCAATCTCAACTTTCTCAAATTATGGATCAGAAAAACCCTCTTTCAGGTATAACTCAAAAAAGAAGAGTTTCCGCTATCGGTCCTGGAGGTATTAAGAAGGAGCGTGCAGATCCTGAAATCCGTGATATTCACTATACTCATTACGGCAGAATTTGTCCTATTGAAACACCTGAAGGTCAATCAATTGGTCTTATCAACACTCTTGCAACTTATGCAAGAATAAACGAATATGGATTCCTTGAAACTCCATATAGAGTTGTCGATAAAGAAAAGGGTATAGTTACTGATAAAATCGAATACAAAATGGCTGATGTTGAAAACGATAGTTATATTGCTCAAGCCATTGAACCACTTGATGAAGAAGGTCATTTTATAAACAAACGAATCGACTGCCGTCATGGCGCAAGCATTTTGCAAGTGCCTGCTTCAATGGTTGATTATGTTGATGTTTCTCCAAGACAAGTTATTTCTGTCGCAACTAGTTTGGTTCCTTTTGTTAGTGGTGATGAAACCAACCGTTCTCTTATGGCTGCAAACATGCAGAAACAAGCTGTTCCTCTTTTAAGACCAGAAGCCCCAATTGTTGGTACTGGTATGGAAGCAAAAGCAGCTCACGATTGTGGTTATGTTCATCTTGCCAAAAGAGATGGTACTGTAAGTTATGTTTCAGCTGATGAAATCAGAGTATTAACTGACAATGGAGATGAAGATATATATACTCTAGCTAAATTTGCTAAGGCAAATGATGACATTTGTTTTAACCAAAGACCTTGCGTTGTAAAAGGCGAAAAAGTTAAAAAGAATGATGTTTTAACAGATGGTTATTCGACTGACCATGGCGAACTTGCCGTTGGTAAAAATGTTCTTGTTGGTTATATGAACTGGGAAGGACAAAACTTTGAGGACGCTATCTTAATTAGTGAAAGACTTGTTAAAGATGATGTTTACACATCAATAACTTTGTTTGACCAAGAAATAAAATGCCGTACTACAAAACTTGGAGATGAAATTATCACTCGTGATATACCTAACCTTGGTGAAGACGCTCTTAAAGACCTTGACGAAAACGGTATTATCAGAATTGGTGCAGAAGTGCACCCTAATGATATACTTGTTGGAAAAGTTACGCCAAAGGGAGAAACAGAGCTTACTCCAGAAGAAAGACTTTTAAGAGCTATCTTCGGCGATAAAGCAAGAGAAGTAAGAGATACTTCTTTAAGAGTACAACATGGTAAAGGTGGAGTTGTAGTTGATGTTCAAGTCTTCTCTAAGAAAAACAAAGACGAACTCGAACCTGGCGTTACAATGATGGTTAAAGTTACTGTCGCCCAAAAGAGAAAAATTTCTGTCGGTGATAAAATGGCAGGTCGTCACGGAAACAAGGGTGTTGTTTCTATCGTTCTTCCTGAAGCTGATATGCCGTTTATGGCAAATGGTAGACCACTTGACCTTGTTTTAAACCCTATCGGTATTCCATCAAGACTTAATATTGGACAGCTTCTTGAAGTTCATTTAGGACTTGTCGCTGGAACCTTGGGCATGAAAGTTGCAACTCCTGCTTTCGACGGAGCAACTACAGACGAAATAAGAGAAATGCTTGTTGAAAACAACTTTAGACCTGATGGTAAAGTCCAACTTTATGATGGAAGAACAGGTGAACCTTTTGATAACCTTTCTACTGTTGGTACAAAATATATGCTTAAACTTGAACACATGGTAGATTCAAAAATTCACGCTCGTTCGATTGGTCCTTACGCTCTCATTACTCAACAACCTCTTGGTGGTAAAGCTCTCTTTGGTGGACAAAGATTCGGTGAGATGGAAGTTTGGGCTCTTGAAGCATACGGTGCAAGTCATGTTCTTCAAGAAATGCTTACTGTTAAATCTGATGACCTTAATGGTAGACTTAAAACTTACGAATCAATTATTAAAGGTCTTCCAATCGCAGAACCTGGAATACCTGAATCATTTAAAGTTTTGGTTAAAGAATTGCAAGCGCTTGGACTTGATGTTAAGATATTGACTGATAATAATAAGGAAATCTCTCTTGCTGAGCTTAGTCAAGATGAACAAGATTCTCCATCTCTTGCTCAAGATACAGAGAAAGATTTAAATAAAGAAATTCTTGATTTTGATGATGTACTTCCTCAAAATAATGAAGAACAAAGTGAAAAAGAACTTCAAGAAGTGTTTGAAGAAAGCACAAAAAATGACACATTTGATAGCCTTGATTTGTTTGACGATTTTGGCGATTTCGATGAATAATTAAAAGGGGAATAGTTATGTTTGAACTTAACAATTTTGACTCCATACAAATTGGCATTGCTTCACCTGAGAAAATCCGTGAATGGTCTCATGGTGAAGTTACTAAGCCTGAAACTATCAATTACCGCACTCAAAAACCAGAAAAGGACGGTCTTTTTTGCGAAAAAATATTTGGACCTAGAAAAGACTGGGAATGTCATTGCGGAAAATATAAAAGGGTTAGATATAAAGGGGTTATTTGCGATAAATGTGGCGTTGAAGTAACTAGAGCTAAAGTTCGTCGTGAAAGAATGGGTCATATCGAACTTGCTGCTCCTTGCACTCATATTTGGTTTTTCAGAAATATTCCTTCAAAAATTGGAACTATTCTTGAAATGACTCCTAAAGCTCTTGAACAAGTTGTTTATTATGTTGGTTATGTTGTGCTTGACCAAAAAAATACTGACCTTGTTTATAAGCAAGTCCTTACTGACAAAGAATACAGAGATGCTTGTGAAAAATATGGCTCAGATGCCTTTGTTGTTGGTATGGGTGCTGAAGCTATTAAAAAACTTCTTAGCGAAGTTAATCTTGAAAAAGAATCAAAAGCCTTAAAAGAAGCTCTTTTAACTCTTAAAGGGCAAAGAAAGATTAAGGCTATGAAAAAACTTGACGTAGTTGAATCTTTTATTAAGAGCGGAAACAATCCTACTTGGATGGTTCTTGATGTTATCCCTGTTTTACCACCAGACCTTAGACCTATGGTGCCACTAGATGGGGGAAGATATGCAACAAGTGACCTAAACGACCTTTATAGAAGAGTTATAAATAGAAACAATCGTTTGAAAAAATTGATTGAACTCGGAGCTCCTGATGTTATCATCAGAAATGAAAAACGTATGCTTCAAGAGGCTGTTGACCACCTTATTGATAATGGTAAACGAGGAAAAGCCGTTCAATCTTCAAAACAACGAGACTTAAAATCTTTAACTGCTATGCTTGGTGGTAAACAAGGAAGATTCCGTTTGAACTTGCTTGGTAAAAGAGTTGACTATTCTGGTCGTTCTGTTATTGTTGTTGGACCAGAGCTTAATATGTATCAATGCGGTTTACCAAAAGAAATGGCTCTTGAATTATTTAAACCATTTATCATTCACAAACTGGTTGCTTTAAATAAATCTCATAACATTAAAGCAGCAAAAAGAATGATTGATAAAGAAAAACCTGTTGTTTGGGATATTCTAGACGAAGTTATTAAAGATCACCCTGTATTTTTGAACCGTGCTCCTACTCTTCATAGATTATCAGTTCAAGCTTTTGAACCTGTTCTTGTTGAGGGTAGAGCAATTAAGTTGCACCCTTCTGTTTGTGCGGCTTTCAACGCTGACTTCGATGGTGACCAAATGGCTGTACACGTTCCACTTTCTCTAGACGCTCGTGCTGAAGCTAGAACTTTAATGCTCGCTTCAAACAACCTTCTTAAACTCTCAGACGGTGAACCTATTGTTACTCCATCTCAAGATATTGTACTTGGTTGTGCTTACATGACGATAATTAAACCAGGTGCAAAAGGTGAAGGCTCTATATTTGCTTCTAAAGAGGAAGCGATTATGGCTTATCAAACAAATAATTTACACCTTCAAGCAAAAATCAAAGTTAGACTCAATGCGACTGTTGATGGAAAAGAATATTCAAAAATTGTTGAAACTTCGGTTGGTAGACTTTTATTCAACGAACAAGTTCCTCAAAATCTTGGATTTGTTGATAGAAGCAAAGAAGAAAATTATTGTGAACTTGAATTTAACAAAGTAATGTTCAAGAAAGACCTTGCTAAGATATTCGCCAAAGCCTATGATGTACTCGGAACAGCTGGCTGTTCTAAACTTGTTGATAGAATTAAAAATATGGGTTATAAGTACTCAACTTTAAGTGCGGTTACAGTTAACGCTTTCGATATTGAAGAGCCACCTGCAAAAAAAGAACTCCTTAAAGAAGCAGAGAGCGAAGTGCTTGAAAATGAAAAACTTCTTAGAAGAGGTTTAATCACAAACGATGAAAAACTTCGTGCAAATATTGATATTTGGGAAAAGACTAAAGCAAAAGTTGAAAATGCCGTTTTTGATTACCTTGATGATCAAAATGCATTTAAACTTATGTGCTTGTCAGGAGCCCGTGGTTCTAGAGACCAAATCAACTCTGTCTGCGGTATGGTTGGAATTAAAACAACTGCTTCTGGTGAAAAAATTGATATTCCTATCAAATCTTCATTTAGAAGTGGACTTTCTCCAATAGAATATTTCTTATCTGCTCGTGGTATTAGAAAAGGTTTGACAGATACTGCTCTTAAAACTGCTGACTCTGGTTACCTTACACGTAGGCTTGTAGATATTTCTCAAGATGTTGTTGTAACAAGCGAAGATTGCTTCGAAGAACTCGGAGAAAAAGTTAAAGGTGTTTGGGTAAGCGAACTTATAGTTGATGGCGCTGTTCAAGAAACTTTGGCTGAAAGAATTTATGGTAGGGTGGCAGTAGATGACATTATAAATCCTCAAACTAATGAAGTTATTGCTCCTGCAAATGAAATGATTTCTCTTAAACAAGCTGAAGAAATTGAAAAAGCTGGAATAAAGAAAGTACAAATTCGTTCAAATCTTACCTGCAGATGTAAACATGGCGTTTGCGCAAAATGTTACGGCAGAGATTTAAGTAGTAAAAATCTTGTAACTGTAGGTGAAGCTGTAGGTATCATCGCTGCTCAATCTATTGGTGAACCTGGTACTCAGCTTACCATGAGAACCTTCCACTCTGGTGGTGTTGCTTCTTCTCTTGATATTACACAAGGTCTTCCTCGTGTAGAAGAAATTTTTGAAGCAAGAAAACCAAAAGGTGAAAGCTTGCTTAGTGAAGTTGCTGGTAAAGTTGCTATTAAGCAAGATGCTAAGTATTTCTACTTTACGGTTGCTTCCAGAGAAGGCGATGTTGATTATGAAGTGAAAAAACCTGCAGTTGTGCTTGTTAAAAATGGTGAAACTGTAGAGCCTGGTACTCAACTTACCGCTGGTGCAATCAATCCATCAGATCTTTTAAGAATGAAAGGTGTTAAGGGTCTTGAAGAATATCTGCTTAGCCAAGTTATTTCAACTTATAGAGGTCAAGGTGTTGCCGTAAACGACAAACACGTTGAAATCATAATAAGACAAATGCTTAAAAAGGTTAAAGTTGAATCTGCTGGAGATACAAATCTCTTACCTGGCGAAGTTGTTGATATTTATAGATGTGATGAAGAAAATGAAAGAGTTTTAGAGCAAGGGGGTGTGCCTGCAACTGTTAAGCGTATTCTTCTTGGTATTACAAAAGCGTCTCTTTCTACTGAAAGCTTTTTATCAGCCGCATCTTTCCAAGAGACTTCTAGAACTTTGACTGATGCTGCAGTAAAAGGCAAAGTTGACAAGCTTATGGGACTTAAAGAGAATGTTATCATCGGTAAACTTATACCTGCTGGTACAGGAGTTAAAGAATATCGTTCTGTTATGCCTGTTGTGGTTGACGAAGAAGAAAACAAAAATATAGTTGATGGAACTATTGCTTAAATCGCTATAACATAATTAAAAAAAGATATAAATTTTAAGTTTATATCTTTTTTTATTAAAAAATTTTGACAACAATTAAAAAAAATTATGTTTTTAATATAAAATTTTATATAGCCATACTAAAAATTTAAAAATTATTAGAATTTTTATTTTTTTTTGTTTAAAATTAAAATCATAATATTTATAGTGCAAAATATTTTTAGAAAAAGCAAATTTTAAATTCTTATTTTTGTATTTAACTTTTATATAATTAAAAAATATAATATATTTTGTTAATTTTATATCCTATCTTTAACTAATTTATAAAATAAAAAAAGGATTTATAAAAAAAATCCTTTTGAGTTTTTTGGTAGCCTCAAGGGGAATCGAACCCCTGATTCCGCCGTGAGAGGG
>CALVNT010000037.1 GCA_944349925.1 uncultured Clostridia bacterium | reverse complement strand
ATCAGTTGTGCTTTCTGTATTAGAAAAAAGCGAATCAAGTTGTTCGTTATATATCATATTAATTCTCCTTTTATTTTTTAAACAAAAAGAGATTAACATTGAAATTTTGAGTTTTCAATATTTTGTGACATCTTTTTTTAATTTTGTTATATAAAAAATTTTTGTTTAATAAAATACAATATGAAATTCTTAACAATAAAAAAGCGGACGTTGTGTGTTATTTTAGTAAGTATAATTTTGATTTGTTCGGTGGTGGGGGCTTGCTTTGCAGTTAATGCGACAGCATCACCAAAACCAGAATACTCTATTGTCATTGACGCGGGGCATGGTGGACGAGATGGAGGGGCTGTTGGAAAAACAACAGGTATTACGGAAAGCGAGCTTAATCTTGAATATGCTTTGCAATTAAAAGATTTTTGTGAAGAATTTGGTTTTGATGTCGTTTTGACGCGCTCAACCATGGACGGACTATATGATGAAAATGCATCAAATAAAAAGAAAAGTGAAATGGAAAACAGAATAAATACAATAAACAATAGTGGTGCAGATTTGATGATAAGTTTGCATATGAATGCTTTTCCTCTTTCCTCTAGCGAAGGAGCACAGGTTTTTTATGGAAAAGGTTCTGGGCAAGGTTATGAGCTTGCAAAATCAATTCAGACAAATCTAAGCCAAAGTTTTGAAAGTGCAAGAGATTATGTGACTGTCGGCGATTATTTTGTTCTAAATTTTTCAACTATTCCTTCCGTTTTAGTAGAGTGTGGCTTTTTATCTAATCCTGAAGAAGAAAGGCTTTTACAAGACGATTCTTATAAAAAGAGCTTTTGTTACAGTTTGCTTGCAGGCATAATAAACTATTTTGATATGTAATTTTTTTAAATTGTTTTACATTTTAATGCTATTTTGCTATTCTACTGATAAGGAGAAAATTATGCTGATTGTTATATCAGGAGTTTCAGGAAGTGGCAAAAATACAGTAATTGAAAAGTTGATGAAAAAGAAAAAAAAATTAAAGATTTTTTCATCTGCAATTACAAGAGCGCCAAGAGAAGGGGAACATGAAAAGGATTTTTATATTTTTTTGACCAAACAAGAGTTTGAAGAAAAAATAAAAAACAACGAGTTTTTTGAATTTGAATTAGTGCACGGGACATATCGTGGAATACTAAAGAATGAACTAGAAAAGGTTGAAAAAGATAACTGTAACAACTATATTCGCGATATAGATGTTAAAGGTAACAGAAAACTTAGAAAGTACTTTTCTAAAGGTCAAATTATCTCGATATTTTTAGAAGTTGACGACGATGAGCTTCGAAATAGATTAAAAAAGAGAGGGGAAAGTGACGAAGACATAAATCTTAGACTTTCAAGAGCGCCACTTGAGAGAGAATATAAAAGCGATTATGACTATATAATAGAAAACAAAGATTTAGAAGAAACTGTTAATAAAATCAGTGAAATTATAGATAAAAAAGCAAAGTGATTTTTGGCAATATAAACCAATATTCGACAAAGCATGACAAAAAAGAGCTATGTCGAATTTTTGTTTGTTTTTATAATTAAATCATGGAGATTTTATGAAAACAAAACTTTTTTATTTTGCTGAGTTTTTAGCTTTTTTGATATTGTTTTATGTGCTTAATCTTGCATCAATTGGAGGGCTTATTTATCCGTTTGCTTTTTCTATGCTGTTTGCACTTGCTTGGGCAAATCAAAAAGTTTGGCTATTAGCGCCGTCCTACTTAATAGCTTCACTGCTTGTAAATTTTTCTTTACAAAACGCTATTTGCAGTTTGGTTACCGTTTTTGTTTTAGTTTTACCTTATTACATACATGTTTTATGCAAAAAAAGTATGAAAAAGTGGGAGCTTTTTGTTTGCGCGTTGGTAAGTCAGACAGCTCTTATTTGTTTTCAGGCTTTAGAAGGTGTTTATCCATATTTGATATGCTTAAATATTTTGACAGGTCTTCTATTTTGCTATGTTGCTATTGGCATCTTCGAACCTTTGCTTTTAAGAGGAAGTGCTTTTAAATTTTCAAATTTTGAAATGGTGTGCGCTGGAATTTTGCTTGCTGCATTTGCCTCTGGCTTAAACAATTTTGTTTTTTATAATTTTGCATTTTTAAAGATGTTTGCTAGTTTTATAATATTGTCGTTTATTTACATATCTTCTTCAAAATCATCGCTACTTGTTGCTTCCATAATTGCATTTGGTACAACAATTGCTTCAAACAATCCTATTTATTTTGCACCGCTTATACTTTGGTCTTTGCTAGCTGGAATATTTAAATCAAAGCAACGAATTTTTTCAATCATAGCACTAATTTTAACCGAACTTGTTTGCGGATATTATTTTAGATTTTATTATGTTTATGGGATTATAGAAATTTTGCCTGTTTTGATTGGGTGTTTAATTTTTTATGCTATTCCTAGCAAATGGTATCAAGAAGTATCTGCACTTTTTACAAGTTCGTCACAAAAACTTGCTGTTAAAAATTTGATAAATAGAAATCGAGAAATCTTACACAGAAGGCTTGAAAATCTCTCTGAAGTTTTTTTTGAAATGAACAGTGTTTTTAAAAAACTAATAAAAACCGAGATGTCCCCTAGTCAAGTTAAGGAAATGCTTTACAATGAAATTTGCTCTTCAATATGCAAAAATTGTCCAGAAGAAAAACATTGCCACCGAACATTTTTAAATGATACCAAAAAAGTTTTTGAAGAGATGATAACAATTGCGTTAGAAAAAGGAAGAATAACAGTGCTTGATTTACCAAGTTATCTAGCTTCCCGCTGTGGAAAAGCCAATATGCTGATAAGTGAAATAAACACTTTAACAAACCAGTATAGGAATTATAGCCAACTTGTTGGAAATGTAGATACAAGCAAACTTCTTATTTCAGATCAGCTTTTTGGAATTGCAGGGCTTATGAAAGAACTCGCTAGAGAAGTTGAGCCGGTATTATCTTTTGATAGCGGAAGGGAAAATCGCCTTATTGACGAACTTGCATTTAACAATATTGGCTGTACTGATGCGGTCATATATGATAAAGATGCGCGAACGATGATTGCTTCTTTAATTGTTAGACAGGAGGACGTTGAAAAAACAAAACTTCAAAGCGTAGTTTCTAAAATATGCGGAAGCCAAATGGCTGTTTATGAAATGTATCCATCTTATCGAGCCGGTTTGACCACAGTAAATTTAAAAACTGCTCCACGATATGATTGCATTTTCGGAATTGCACAACAAAATAAATCTGGCTCTAATCAGTCGGGAGATTGCCATAGCATTGAACGATTAGATGGTGATAAATTTATGTTTGCTATATGTGATGGAATGGGCAGTGGAAGTGATGCTAGAGAAAAATCTGAAACAGCCATTGGCCTTGTTGAAAACTTTTATAAAGCAGGCTTTGACAATGAAATTATTTTATCTTCAGTTAATAAACTTTTAAATCTTGAAAAAGACGAAATGTTTTCAACAATTGATATTTGTGTTGTAGATTTAAAAAGTGGAATAGCAGATTTTGTCAAAATGGGAGCCACATCATCTTTCGTTCGAAAAGAAGACGGTTGCGAAATTTTGGAAAGCGGCGCATTACCAATTGGAGTAATACAAGACGCAAAACCGTTAATAAAAAAAGTTGTACTCTCCGAAAAAGATTTTATAGTCATTTCTAGTGATGGCGTAAATGATGCGTTTGGAAGTGACGGCGATTATAAAGACTTTTTGCTTACAATAAAGACAACAAATCCTCAGGAATATGCACAAGCAATAATTGACAAAGCGCTTGCAAATAATAACGGCTATGCTGTTGATGATATGACTTGTATTGTGGTTAAAATTTTTTAAAATTTGTAAAAATAATCAAAAAAGTTACAAAAAATAGCAAAAAAAGCAATAAAAATAACAAATTAAATAAAATTTTATAAATTTTTCAAAAATTACTGTTGCTTATAAGTAATTTATATTGTATAATTAACTAACAAAAACTAGGAGATTTTTTATGCTTGAAGATATTGAAAAATTTATAAAACAAACAAAAATGATTTCAGCTGGGGATACCATAGGTGTTGGCTTTAGTGGAGGAAGTGATTCAATGGCACTGCTTCATTATTTAGCAGATAACCAACAGAAGTTTGACATAGAAGTTGTTGCTATTCATGTTGACCATGGAATACGAGAAAACAGCTATATAGATGCAGACTTTACTAAAGAAAAAGCCAAAGAACTTGGCGTGCGTTTTTATAAATTTAGAGTAGACGCTTTAAAATTAGCGAAAGAAAATAATGTCAGCATTGAGACGGCGGCAAGAGATGCTCGCTATGGCGTTTTTAAAACATTATTGAAAAAAGGCGTAGTTGACAAAATTGCACTTGCTCATCACATGCAAGACCAAGCAGAAACTATTTTAATGCACATATTTAGAGGAAGCGGGGTTGCTGGTGCTAAAGGAATGGAGCCTATAAGAGATAATGTTTATATCAGGCCAATGCTAAATACAAGTAAAGAAGAAATTTTGCAGTATTTAAATGATAACAATCTTGACTATCGAGAAGATGAAACAAATGTCGATACAACTTATAATAGAAATTTTATAAGAAATGTTATTATGAAACAGGTGCTTTCTAGATGGCCAAACGCGATTAAGTCAATTTCGTCTTTTGGTCAGGCAGTAAGTGAAGATGATGAATATATAAACAAAAATATATATGCCGATGCAGTCATTACCGAGGGAGACGAGGCAAAAATTCCTACAAGTTACTTTTTGTTTGATAGAGCAATTATCACTCGTATTATTTTTAAAGCCTTTAAGTCAATAGGTATTACTAAAGACATTGAAAGAAAACATATAGACATGATTTTAGATCTTTCAAACAACTTAGAAAATGGCAAAAAAATATCTTTACCTTTTGATGCGGTTGCAATCAAAGAATATGATTATATCACAATAGTCAATAAACATAAGGAAGAAGTTGTGTTAAATGAGCCTTTTAAATGTGGCGAGTTTGAAGTGGAAGGTTTTGGTAAAGTTTGCGTAAAAAGAGTTAAAGATTTTGAACCTAGAGAAGGTGTTCTATATTTGGATTATCGAAAAGTACCTAAAAATGCAATATGGCGATTTAGGCAAGATGGAGATGTTTTTGAAAAGTTTGGTGGTGGAACAAAGAAATTAAAATCATATTTAATAGACAAAAAAATTCCATTGCGCACAAGAAATATTTTGCCAGTGCTTGCTGATGAAAATGAAGTTTATGCCATCGCTGGTGTTGAAATTTCAAACAAAGTTAAAGTACAAGATGTTCCAACAGCCTACATGATAGAAGTAAAAAAATAAAAACGCGTACGAAAACGCGTTTTTTTAGTTGGTTTTAATGATTAAAATGACTTAGTTTCATTGCTTTGTTTCTCAATAAACTTGTTTACACAAGAATATATAAAATCGGCACTTTGACAATAGGATGAATTTTCTGAATCGTTTGATATATTTGGGTTTAAACTGCCATCTTCAGACAGCTGTTTTTCTGTCGTTTTATTTATAAAATATTCTTTTCTATATTTTGATACATCCATTAAAAGTTCAGGGTCAAATTCTGAGTATTCTTGTTGAATTGATTTTTCTAAATCTCTAATTTTATCATATTTTTCTTTGTTGTATTCTGACTTGGAATATTCTTCTTTTAATTTGATGAGCTTTTCACCCAATTGAAATAATTCTTCGTAAGGAGAGAAACCTTTTGATAATCCTTCCGCTTTAATCAATAAAAGATATGTTCTCCGATAAGCAATTAATAAATCGTTTAAAAGTCCTCTATCGGAAGCTTTAATCTGATCAATTGTTATATTTTTATCTTTCGATTTATATGATGCAATATGTTCATTTATTTCTAGCCTTTGATTTAATAAGATTTTAGCAAGCTTTGTCTTTAAAATTTCAATATTTGCTCCATGTTCGACAGCAATAGTAAATGCGATTATTTGTTTATTTCTTTCGGAGAAAGAGGGTAGATTTTGATTTTCTTTCCCTGTATTATAAAAACTATCATCAAAAGCAGAAGTAAAATAAGTGGCTAATTGCTCTATATCATAAGCTATTCTATCTGGAAGACCTTCATAATCAATAGAATCATAAGAAACAGGCGTATAATAAAAATTATTATTATCTTCTTCTAAGAATTTATTGTTTTTTTCATTAATTAAAGTTATTAAATCTTTGTCTTCAGCTTCTCCATAAAGACTTGATAAATTATCAAAAAAAAGGTTACTTGCTTTAAAAGAAGAAAAAACCATTTGATTTGGATCTTTTGTGTAATATCTCATATATCCTCCTTACATTATGGTTTGATTATAATACAATAATTAAAAAAAGTCAATATGTAAATATTAAATCCCTCTTTTTAATTAATTGTATGTTAATTAAATTCTATAATTTTTGTTGGTGCGGAAGATGAGAGTCGAACTCACAAGGTATTGCTACCACAGGTACCTGAAACCTGCGCGTCTGCCATTTCGCCACTTCCGCATATTTTTTATCGACAATTAGTATGATTTATTTTAATCTTTTATCTAATAAATGTCAATTCTTTATAAAACAAAATTTATATGGCGTTTCTACAAAAATAGTTAAATTTATTTATAAAATTCTAAAAAAATATTGACTAAAAAAATTTTTGAGCATATAATACAAGTGTTAAGGAGGGATTATGAAAAGTTTTATTAAAGGAATGAATGGACTTGCTTTATGGATAAAAATCATTCTTGCTTTGCCTGTTCTTGACATTGTTTGGAACATTTATCGTCTTGCAAGGTCTATCGACAAAAAAAGTACTTTAGGTATCGTACTAGCCATATTACTCATTATCATCGGTATACCATTTATGTGGCTTATTGATATTATCACATTGCTTGTTGCAAATAAAGTTCTTTGGATAGATTAACAAAAGAAAGCGCAATATAGCGCTTTTTTATTTTGTAAAATGGGTATTTTTGTGTATAATAAATTTGGAGGTATAATGCTTTTACCAAAAGATTATTACAAACAAAAATATCGACAAAGAACCAGTCAAATGGAAGATGGTGATGAAAGTTTAATTTATAACGATGACATGTCTAATTCTCAACCAAGCTTTCAAGGGGCTGACGAGAACGCTTCAAATAGTGAAAACGAACAAAACTTTGAAAGTCAAGAAGAACAAAATGTAAATTATATACAGAATGAAGCAGATAGGGAAGGTAAAACTACAAAAACAGATATTATAAAATTTAGGACAAGTGCTTTTAAGATGTTGGCATTTGTTAAAACAGATTTAACTTGCCCCTATTGTAGAAAAAAATCGGTATATCAAGAGCAGATTCATGAAAAAATCATTCGTGATATGATTTGGAGTTGGTGTGGTCTTGTTAGAGAGCCTAGATACATTTGCGTAAACCCAAAATGTAGGGCATATTTTAACAAGCATAAATCAAGAATGAAAGTGGGTGTATCGGGCAACTTAACCTATACACATTTTCTTGGTAATTTTGTAGATTTTAATATTTTACACATAGATAGATAAAAGGAAAATTTTATGAATAAGATAGCAATTATCACAGACAGTAACTCAGGTATAACAAAAAAAGAAAGTGATAGCATAGAGGGATTGTTTATTGTACCTATGCCTTTTATGATAGGAGATGAAGAGTATTTTGAAGATGTAAATTTAACGCAAGATGAGTTCTATAAAAAATTATTATCAAATGTAAACATTTCAACATCACAACCATCAATTGGCTCAATAGTTGAATTGTGGGAAGAAGTGCTAAAAGATTATGATGAAATTGTTCACATTCCTATGTCAAGTGCATTAAGCATGTCATGTGAAACAGCAAAAAATTTTGCAAGGCAATTTAGCGGCAAAGTGCAAGTTGTCGATAATCACGCAATTTCTGTAACTTTAAAGCAATCTGTTTACGACGCAATAGAACTTGTAAAAAAGGGCATGAATGCGGTTCAAATAAAAAAAGCCCTAGAGGAAAACAGAAAAAATAATAGTATTTATATTATGGTTTCTACGTTAAAATATTTGAAAAAGGGCGGCAGGGTGACACCAGCGGCGGCGGCAATCGGCACATTGTTAAAGATCAAGCCAGTTTTGCAAATCCAAGGAGGAAAGTTGGATCAATTTGCCAAAGTATTAAATGAAAAGGTAGCTTGTCAAAAAATGATAGCAGCAATCAAAAAAGACTTTGAAACAAGATTTAAAGATTTTGTTAAGAATGGCGAAATGAGGCTCTATGTCGCTCACACAAATTGTCCTGAAAAAGCAAAACTTTTTGCTGAGCAAATTAGCAGAGAGTTTCCTACAGTTCCGCTTAAATATGTAGATCCACTTTCATTATCTGTCGCTTGTCATATTGGTGACGGGGCGCTTGCGGTGGCTACCTCAAGAGTATTAAAATAGGTGAAAAATGGAGAAAAAAGTTGCCATAATCACAGGTGCAAGCAGTGGAATTGGTCTTGCATGCGGAAAAATGTTAGAAGAAGAGTACATCATATATAATTTATCTCGAAGTATAAACGAAAATACAAATTTTTTTAACTACAAAGTAGATGTAAACGACTATGTTAAAATTGAAGAAATAGCAAAAGAAATTTTTGAAAAACACGGAAGAATTGATTTACTTATAAACAATGCCGGATTTGGCATAGCCGGAGCAGTTGAATATTGCTCGCCTGAAAAAATATATTCTTTAGTTGATACAAATGTGTCAGCGGTTATGACAATATCGAGTATTTTTATTCCATATTTAAAATTATCAAAAGGCAAAATTGTCAACATTTCTTCTGTAGGAGGATTGGTGCCATTGCCTTATCAGGCTGTGTATTCTGCTACAAAAGCTGGAGTTGAAATATTTTCAAGAGCACTATCAAATGAGTTAAAAGATTGTGGGATAAAAGTTTGTGCGATTTTGCCGGGCGATGTGAAAACAAATTTTACATCTTCTCGCATTATTGAAAACAATTTAGATAATCAAACAGAAAAAAGTAAGATTGAAAACCGAATAAAAAAAATAGAAAAGGACGAGCTATCTGGAAAAGGCCCAGAAAGTGTTGCCAAGGTGGTGTGCAAAGTAGTAAAAATGAAAAATCCTCCGCTAAGGAAAACGGTAGGCATTTCGTATAAGTTAGTTTGTTTTTTAACTAGAATTTTGCCTACAAAATTTATGAATTATATTTTAAAAAAAATATATTGCAAATAAAAAAATAAAAACGCGATGTTTTTATTTTTTATTTTAAAGTATTAAAATTTTTAAGCTAGAACATTTTATTGCTTATTTTTAATTAGCTGGTAATCTCATTAAAATATAAAAAACAATAGCGATTACAACTAGTAGTATTGACATTACCATAAAAATGATTTTTATAGGTTGTTTGTTTTTATATAAAAATACCGAAAGACAATTGAGAATAGTGGAAGAAACCGCTAAAATAAAACCAGGGACACCAAAATAGGTAAAGAAAATTATTAAGCTAAACGTAGTGCCCAGTTTGTTTTCTTCTGTGCTTATCAAATGTTGAAAAACGGCATTTGCATAAAAAACAATTAAAATAAGTCCTACAACAAAAGTTAAGACGCTAAATATAAAAAGTGTCAAACTTATTTTATTTTTTTTATTTTGTTGCAAAGATTTATCTACATTTTCGTTAACAGATAATTGGTTATTGGTACTATTATTGTTATCTTTGTTTTGAACCTCTTTTTCCATCTTTGATCCCCCTTAGCGTTTTATCTAAATTTTATAAATAAAAACTAAATTGTATTATTTTTTGTTTTGCTCAATCAATTTGATATATCGGTTGTATGCTTTATTTATTACGGCTGGCCAAGATAAGTATAAATCTTTATATGTATTTTCACAAACTTGGTTGTATTTTTGCTTATCTTTAAATATTTCAATAATTTTATCAGCAAATATTGTTGAATTTTTCTCGCAGACATATCCATTGATATCATTTTTTATTGTAGATGCTGGGAAACTGTCTTTTACACAAATAGAAGGCAATCCAAATGCAGCAGCTTCAATTCTTACAATTCCGTCAGTGTCATATTCTGAAGGAAATATGTGAAGATCGCTTGCGAGAAACAATTTTGCTTTTTCTATAGGGTCAACAACTTTTCCTGCAAAAATTATTTTGTCATTAAGGTTTTTTGATTTAACTAAATCTTTAAAGTAATTTTCGTCTACGCCTTTCCCAACTATAATCATTTTAAAAGGAAAGTTTTTCTCTTTTAACTTTGAGCAAACATCTATAGAAAAATCTATATTTTTTAGTTTATTTAATCTGCCTATGGATAATAATATTTTTTCGTTTGATTTGATAAAATATTTATCTTGCAATTCTATTTTTACATTTTCTTTGTCTAAGTCAAAATCATTTTTAAGATTTGTGGCATTTGGCATTATGTAAGTTTTACCGACATATCCATATTCTCTACTTAAGTCGACACATTTTTGGTTCATAGTCCAAAGTTCTGTGCATTGATTAAAAACAGACATGATTTTTTTTAGCATAAATTTAGTCAGTATTTTCGAATGTGTTGCTCTATAAAAATCTTTTTTAAACTGACTGTGCAAAGTTGCAACACAAGGTATTTTATGTTTTTGAGCGTATTTTAATCCAATTTTACCAATTGTAAATGGCGAATGAATATGGACTATATCCAAATTAGAATTATTCAATTGTCTCATAAATTTTTTGTCTAGGCGAGGAAGAGATAAATCATAATCGAGAAAAAAAACTTTCATAATTTTGCTTCGAACAACCTTATAAGGAAATTCGCCTGTATATTTTTTTCTTGCTTTTGGGACAAAAACTGTAACATCACAAAATTTACCTAATTCTCTTGCGTAGTTATCCACTACTTGAATAACCCCGTCAACCATAGGATAAAACGAATCACAAAATAATCCTATATGCAATTTTTTGTCTTCCATAATTTCACCAATCTACAACCTTATGAGAAGGATCTTTCACATCATCATAAAAATCAAAATATTTTTTTTTAAATTCGCTAGTTAAAGCTTTCGTTTTTTTTGCTTGTTTCATGTAAAAATCTTATCAAAAAAACATAAAAATGTAAAGCAAAAATTTGCCATGAGAAGTTGTTTTTTCTCTTTTATGACAAACTATGTCTGTCTTTGTCGAATATAAATAATTTTCATAAATTTAATCATCATAACTGATGGAGGTTAAAATGAAAAAAATTGTAAAAATTGTGCCAGCACTTTTTCTAGTGTTTGTAGCACTTGTGGGAATTATGTTTGGGAATATATTTATAACTTCAAATATTACAAAAGCAGAGGAAGTTGTTGAGTATGAGGGAGAAAACTATGATACAAAAATTATTGTAAAGGGTGAAGCTGAGGCAGAATATGAAGCAGATAATGCATCTGTTTATTTACAAGTTGAGACTTTAGATATATATAGAGATGTTTCGCTAGAAAAAAATAAACAACTGCTGGAAAATGTTGTTAATGCGCTTGTCGAAGAGGGCATTGAAAAAGAGGGCATTTCTATAACTTATTTTTCGTCCTATCCAACAAAAGATAGTTTTACTTGTAGCACAGGCGAGCGCACCTGCACTACACTATGCTATGAAGTAAAAGATTTGAGCAAATTAATTATGTCAATACAAAAAGTAGAACAAATAGGTGCAACGGTAAATTCAATAAATTTCACTCTAAGCGATTATCAAATTAAATATAATGATCTTTTAACATTAGCAATTGAAAATGCTAAAGCAAAAGCAAAAAAAATTTTGGGAAAAGATGAGATCAACGTTTTAAAAATAAAAGAAGAATGCTTTTGTTGTAGCAATAGTAAATACCAAAGTTACGGAAAATTTATGACCGAAGACCTTTTGCAAAGCAAAATAAATATTTCAGCCGAAGTGGAAATAATAGCATACTAAATAAAAATGTTTATACCTTCTTTAACAATTTCAACATCAATCGATTTAGCAGTCAAACATTCTCCATCTAAGTTGTAATTAAAGTCATTTTCACAGCTAATTTTAAAATTTGATGTAGTCTGTTTATATATAGTTTTTCCTTTAAATTTGTCTATTCCAAATAAAAACAATTTAATTATTTTAATAAGGTCGGTCAAACCGACTTTATTTTTTTTGTTTTTTATAATTACAAGCGAGCCTACCCCGTCATTGAGTCTAGCCCCCTTATCTATCTTTTGTCCGGCAACGGACTTAGAATTGACAAACAAGAAAAATGAAGGATTTTCAATTTCTGTGCCATCATTTAGAATAAATACTATATTTTTTTGAGGCGTTTTAAAAAATTTTTTTAAACCATGTAAAACATAAGCAATTTTGCCAAGTTTTTTCTTCGTCCTTTGTGAAGTGTTATAACTAGTTTCAGTAAATAATCCTCCGCCTAAAACGTAAATACCATAATGGTCGCCTGCTTTTATAATATCATGCTTAAAGAGGTTTTGCTTTTCTATGACTTTCAAAGCTTTTTTATAATTACATGGAATATTTAAACTATGAGCAACATCATTTACAGTTCCAAAGGGCAAAATTCCTAAATAAATTTTCTTTTTACAATGCAAAATACCATTTACTGCTTCGCTTATTGAGCCGTCGCCACCAGCGACTACAACAGCGTCAATATCACTGCAATTAGACATGATTTGATTTTCAATATCTCCTTTTGCTTGCGAAGGATAAACTAAAACATCTTTAAAGATAGAAAATAGAGTTTTTGTTATATACTCAATATGTTTTAAAATTTTACCTTTTCCACTTTTAGGATTATAAACAAAAAGACATTTCATAATTTTATTATATACTTTTTTGTTGATTAAAGTCAAAATTTAAACAATAAGTGATATTTTATTTTTAAAAAACTGAAAAATATGATAAACTTTAAATCATGAGAACTCTAGATACAAAAAAATTAAAAAAAGATAAAAACTTGCGTTTTGTTTGGCAAATTATAATGGTTGCTATTGCTGGAATAATTGGAGGATTTGCATTCTGCTCTTTTTTTCAACCTGCCGGAATTATTCCAACAGGTCTTAGTGGTCTTGCACAAATAATTCATAATTTACTTGAAAGTGGCGGGATAATTTTTGCAACATCTTTGATTTATTTGATAATCAATGTAGCACTATTTATATTTGCTATAAAAATGTTTGGATATAAGTTTATATTGCTTACGCTTGTCGGGCTTGGGGCTTACACCTTGTCAATGGAATTTTTGGCAATACCTGCCATAACAAGTCAAGCTCATGATATTTTATTATATTCTATTGTTGGGGGAGCATTGTATGGTTTTGGAGTAGGCCTTGCATATAGATATGGGGGCTCTACTGGCGGAAGCGATGTGCTTGCTGTAATTTTAAACAAATTTTTCCCGAAAGTTAAAAGAGGCATTTGCATATTATTTATAAATATTTTCGTTATATTATTAACTGTTATAACAAGTGGGTTGAGCACCGCTCTTTATGCAATTATTGTTTCAGTAATATCTTCAATTGGGACAGATTTTATATTGGACAAAATAAAAAGAGTTCGAGCATATTATATAATCTGTGAAAAAGACGAAGAAATTGCAAATGCTCTTTTAAATGAATACCATAGAGGAGTAACAAGAATTGACGGAGAAGGTATGTTTTCTAAAAAAGGAAAGTCAATATTGCTTACACTTATCCCAGATGTTCAAAATGAAGATTTGCGTGCTATAGTTCAAAAAATAGAACCAAACGCATTTGTGTTTTCTAATATTGTTTCCGAAACATATGGTGATGGCAATTTTTTAAAAGAACAAAGTATATTTAAAAATAAAATATTAAAAGCACAATCTTTTATAAAAACAAAAAACAAATTAAGTTTAAATACATTTAAAAGAAATAGAAAAAATATTAAATTTAGAATATCTAACAAAAAAACTTGACTGTTTTAAAGTCAAGTTTTTATATTTGTAAAAATTTATTTATTATTTTCTTCGTCATTATCTAATGTTGAATTATTTGAAGCTGAAAAATTTGAGCCCTCTTTTCTTATAACATTCACTCCTAAACTTTCAAAATAGTTAATAGTTAAAGAGTTGACAATGTCTGCGTTGTGAGTAGGTGTGTTAAAGGTGTCAATGCATTTTTCGTCAACAACAATTTTAAAATTTGGCCTATTTTCAAATCTAAACTTGACTAAACTATTAGTAAAGTCTTTAACACAAATGTCGCTACAGCAACCAACAACTTCTACCTCGTCATATGCAAAATAGGACAATAGAATTGGCATAAGGTCAGTGTTAAATCCATTGGTTGTGTTTTTATCAATGACAACCATGTGTTCTTGATATGGCTTTAATTCGTCAATAAGTTCGCATTCGCTTGAGCCTTTAATGCAATGAGCAGGATAAGATTTGAATTCAATATCATTTTTTTTGTGGCAATCTCTAAAAGCAACAATTAAATAATTGTTTCTTATTGCCTGTTCAATTTTTTTTATAACAGCTGGTATTATCCTCGTAATATTATTGTCCGCTAAATTGCCCTCTTTTATAAAGCCATTTATCATATCTACAATTACTAACATTTTTTTCTTTTTCATTATAAACCTCTATTTAATCATAAACAAAATATTTATGAACTTTTATAAAGATATTATAAAACAAGATTTTAAAATGTCAAGATTTAATTTATTACAAATTAAGAAACATATTAAACTTTTTTTGATGTCTCTTTTCTGTATTCGTAACAAACTACAATCAGTTGATAAATATCAACTGCGATTATTAAAGAACAAGGAATAATAACTAGGCATAGCATGCCATATGGGGAAGTAATAAAAGATATAAAACTTGTCCAAAAGTTTTCTTCTTCTACATACTTTCCAATTACATAATTTTGATATATTTTCAAATCGTCCGGGGCCTCATTATTTGTCCCTTGAGTCGTAAACCATTTATTGCCATTGACATCAGTTTCAATTTGTATGATTTGGTGAAAAACAATTTTTGCCGAATCTGCCTTAGCTAGTGGAGTGCTAGTTTCAGTTACATTTTCGGGTGAAGAACATTTCGGATCTGCAAAATAAAAAAAAGCAATATAATCACCTTCTTTAAGTGTGTTTGCGTCTTGAGATTTTACAAAACATTGATCGCCAATATGAAAACCTGCGTCCTGCATAGAGCCAGATAATATTTGAATTTGGGTATAACCAAATACGGAAGGTACTCCCGTTTTTATTTTACTTACAACAATTGACAATGTAAAAATAGAGGCAAAAATTATTAACGGAATAAAAATAGCGTTAAAAACAATATTTAGCATATTGAAAATTTTTTCTTTTCTCGATAATTGTTCCATAATTTAAAAAATGTTTTTCATAATCAAACAATAAAAATAATCATAAAAAGGCCTATGTCAATCCTTTTAATTTAATTATGCGAGTTGGTCTAATGTCACTGTAATGTTGAATTCGATAGGTCCTTCAACTGCTTTTAATTCTTCAAGTGGAGCTTTTGATGCAACTACAATGTAGAATTCGCCTGTGCCATCTGTTGCCGCTAAGTCAACATCTTGGTCTAAAGCAACATTGTTTCCAAGAGCTTGCATTGTTGCTCCCCATGTCTCACCATAATAAATAGTAATTTGTTCGTTATTTACAGCGGAAGCTGAAATATGAGCATAAGCCATATTGTCAGATGAGTTTGTAAACTCAAATTTATATGCATAATAATTTTTGCCTTCTGTAAGATTAAAGTTAATAGGGGAAACGCTACCAGTAGCGGTATCTGTTTCTGCATCTTTAGTAACTTTTTCTGTCCAAGATGAAGAGATTTCGTCTTGAGGAGCAGCAGATACGGCGTCTGTGCTTGCGTTTATATATTCAGACACTGTAACAGCAACCTTTGTTTGTCCGCTAGTTGTAATTGTAATGTTGTTGTCAATAGTCAATTTCTGAGAAACTGCAGCCCACACACCAACGCCTATTAAGGCAAAACATATAAGTAAACTTGCTACAAGTGAAATAATTTTGATTTTCGTTGATTTTGTTCTTTCCATTTTTTCTCCTTTTTTCAATCTTTTCGCGATTTGTTTCTTATTTTTTGCGTTTTTTCAAAAAATATTCTTGAAACAATTCAATAAGTCAACGCGTATTGAAAATTTTTAGATAAACATTATATAAATAATGAATTGAAACAAATAATAAGAAAGGAGGAAGCATGGTAAAGAAAATCTATTATAGCATAATTACAGTTTCAGTTATATTTGCTTTTTTCTTTGCCATGTTCGTTTTCCCAAACAATAAAATTGAATTGCAAACTTTGGCAGACTGGACCTCAAATACCGTCGCAATAACTGAGGGTGATGGAACAGAAAACAATCCGTATGTTATTGATAGCGCGCAAAAGTTGGCTTATATGGCTTTGCAGTGCAACAACAATGCTGGCAATTTTCAATCAGCTTACTATATTCAAACGACAAACATTGATATATCTGCTGATGAATGGGTGCCGATTGATACTTTTAGTGGCGTTTATGATGGACAAGGCTATGTTATAAATGGACTAAAAAACACCACAAGAAATAGATTTAGTTTCTTTGATATTTTAAATTCTTCTTCGGTTATAAAAAATTTAGGTTTTACAAATGTTAATATAAGTAGAAGTGGCAGAAATAACTATAACATAGCAGTATTAGCAAATGATAGTCATGGTATTGTCGAGAACTGTTTTGCCAGCGGAACGATTGACATTAGTATTTCTGGCGGTACTAATGGTGGGAAAATAGGCGGCGTTATAAAATGGATAGCAGAAGGAAGAGTATCAAACTGCTATGTAAATTTAAATATAAATGTTGATAATTATTATTTTTCAACAGGTGATACGCACGCAGGTGGTATTTGTCAGCAAATAGACAGCGGAATAATAGAAAACTGTTATAGCATTGGCACGCTTCATGTTTATGGCGGTTATTGGAAAGTAGCAGGAATTGCAGCTTATCCTAAAGGCGGAACTATTAGAAATTGTGCAGTACTGATAAATACTTGTACTGACAATGATACAACAAAAAATGATTTTTACAACCAGCATCCTTCAAGAAATGAGGTGGGCGCAACGACGGAAAATTGCAGTGTTGTTTCTAGCGAAACTCTAAAAAATTCAGCAAGCGCCCCTTTGTCTTCTTGGGAATGGAACACTGTAAACGCATTTCCTAGAACATGGGGATTCGTTTCGGATAGTAATAGCGAGTTTTATAATCAAGGATATCCACAACTAAGAGTTTTTTATGAAAATTTTCAGATTAACTTTTATGATGAAACAGGCTCAACACTGTATAAATCAATAAATTTGAGATATCCTCAGTACTCGGTAAATTTTAACGACTTATCTATACCATCTAAAACAGGTTATACATATAATGGACAATTTTCAACCGAGCCAAATGGTGCTGGTAATAGATATTCGTCACCAATTACAAACATTTGCTCCAACATGAATTTATATGTTGTCTATGATGCAAACATACACCACCTTACAATTGCCACATCTAATAATTTGGCTGGTGAAGTTGTGCTAAAAGATGAAGATGTCGCTTATGGCACAAGCATTGAGGCGCTAGTTTCCTCTGTAAATTTAGGATATAGATTTGTTGAGTGGAAAAATGCATTTAATGATTCAACTGTTAGCAATGATTTATCTTATGTTTTTTCTATGCCAGACAACGATGTTTCTTTAATTGCGATATTTATGGAAGAGACATATTTTTTAAAAGTTGTTGTAAACAATCTTGATTATGGCTATGTAACGGGAACAGGTGATTACTTTACCGTAGGGGAGCAAGTGACATTAACGGCGATAGCAAATCCCGGCTATCAAATAGACAAATTTTTCCTTGAAAATGGACAGATTTTATCTCAAACAGAAACATTGAGTTATACAATGCCAAGAGAAAATGTCATTATTTATGTAGATTTTGTGCAAAAGCAATATGCTTTAAATGTCTATAGCTATCCAGAAGGGACAGCAACTTTAATAGGTAGTGGAAACTATTACGCGGGAGAGCAAGTTTCTATATCTTTTGAGCAAGTAAGTGCCGATTATCATTTTGCTTATTGGAAAATTGATGATATATCAAAAGACAATGCAGACTTTGTTGAAGAAAATATTGATTTTATCATGCCTGCACAAGATACTGATTTGTATTGTTACTTTATTCCTAACGATAAAAGTTATGTTGCGTTTATAGGATTAAATGGACAAATTCTGTTTGATGAAGAAATTTCTCTAGGGTCTTCTGTTACTCCTCCTGCCGATTATGAGGTTGAAAACTATAACTTTTTAGGCTGGTTTGACTCGCAAGTTGATGGAAATAAACAGACTAATTTTGAAAATATTACCGTTCCAAGATTGATCTTATACGCACATTATGAAAAAATTTTTGCTTGCGATATGTCGATAAGCGTAGAGTTTATTCAAAACGATCAATATAAAACTGATTTGTCTTTTGCCTTATTTTATTCAATGCGCTCGCCGAGTGGCCTTTTGATAAGCAGTGCTCTTTACAACAACTCAAATGTATCAATAAGTCTGCCAGAGGAAGGCTCGTACATGTTTACTTATGTTGTGCCTACATATTATGATGTAAAAATATATTATAACGGCTTTTTGATAAACGAAAAATCTTTTGTCGTTGACCTTTATGCAGAAAATGTTCAACTTGATTTTGTGGTCGAAAATACAAATGATTATTTATTGTATGACAATTCTTCAAATTTTTCGGAAACTTCAATAGAACAAACATATAATGTGGATCCTGTGGTAAATGTTGATGGAGAAAATGTTTATGTCGGGACAAATAACGTCGTTTCAAATCTTGAATTTGAACAGTTGTCTTCTTCACAAATACCACAATCTCCTTATGGCTATCAAATAAAAGATGTGCTTGGAGCAACAAACTGGGGTGGACTTTATAATTTTACTGAATTAAATTACTTATTAGAGGGTGCATATTTTGTTGCCAATGATATGGACTCTACAGTTTATAAATTTGCTTTAGCAAACAATTATGCGTCAATGTATCCTTTCAATTCTGATTGGGGCAACAAATCAATCAACAGCATGACTGATCTAGCAAAAACTGATATTGTAAAAACCGTTTTGTCTTTGCCACAAATAAAGACCTATGTTTTAATTGCATATGAATTTGTTTATTGTCCATGGGAGAAAGTGATTACGGACAATTATAGTTTGGAAGACTTAGAGATATATTATCAGTATGTAAGAGAAGAATTTGCAAATTTAACTGAGTATTTGCTGACTGAGTATAAAGATGATGAAAAAATATTTATTTTATCAAATTGGGAAGGGGATAATGCTTACGGACCAATTTTCGACTTATGTCAAAACGATCAAGAAAGACAACTACTTACAGATGCTTATGTCGGATACATTAATGCAAGACAAGATGGTATTATAGAAGGAAGGTCAAGGGTAGAACAAAGCAGTTCAAAAGTCTATGGAAATTTTGAAGTTTGTCATGTTGGCTCAGATATTCCTAGTGTGCCAAATCGATGGAGATTGGTCGATGTGGCTATTCCTTACACATATTGTGATTTATATAGCCTATCCGATTGGTACACATACCTACAAGATGAAGAAGGAAATTATCTATTTCCATTGGAAGATGTGCTAAACGAAATTTATAATGCGGCGCAAACAAATCTTTGTTATACAGATCCAGACAATTATCCACTTAATCCAGACTTCGCCGGCAAAAAAAATGTAATGGTTACAGAATTCGGTTATGATGAAAATACAGACGAAAATTATTTTGCGAAAATTCAGCACGAAACTGAAAGCGCTATTGAGTGGGGAGTTTATAAACTTATTTATTGGGAAGTATATAGCAATGTCAACCTAAATTATGATGAAAATTTGCAACCTTTACATGAAAGACCTCGCAATGAGGATATGCAAGGATTGTGGCTTATTAGACCCGATGGTACTTTTACAAAGGCGTTTTGGTATTTTAAATCGCTTAGTAGTGGCATTGATTATTTTTCTACAACACCTAAAATAGTGTTTAACATGACTTACAAAGATAGCGAGGGACTAGATTGGGACTTATATAAAGATAAAATAATCTTTAATGATGATTTAGTTGACAGTTCAAAGATGAAACATAGTTCGTTTACGCAAGATAGATTATCTTTTTATACTATAGATTCATCAAGTGATAATTATCAATATTTCAAAAATTATACTGATTATTTTGGAGAAGTAGATACTAGTGGAATTATCCAAAACCAAAACGATTTTGATCTTTCATATATCGCTTATGATATGATATCTAATAGATTTGGAATTATTTTGTATAATTACACAGACTTCTTCTTATATACAGATATAAATTACAATCCGTTAAATATGCCAATTGTCATTGAAGGATTAACAAAAGAAAATACATGGGAAGTAATTGATAATTTAAGTATAACTCAAACCCTTGACCCTGAAAGAGATGAAAGTTCTCCATTCTGGTATCAAACCTATATAAGTGGCATTGTTCCTGTAGGATACTATAGCGAGTTAAGAATTTCTTTTAACCCTAAGGGATACAATAATTGGGATCCTATAATTACAAGTGTTATATTTTTTGAAGGAGGGCAGGCGTGAAAAAATTTAAAAAAATTTTATTGATTTGTTTCTCAATTTTTCTTATTATCGCAGTGCCTGTTACTCCTATTGTTTATGCTTATTTATTTAATAGTAAAGAGGCAAACATAAATACACAAATAGGACAAGTAAAAGTTTTGTCTGTAGATAATTTTACTTCTTCGCAAAAAATTGATTTTGAAGCAGGACAAACGATCGAATGTCCAATATCAATCAATCTTAGTTGCAATGTAGATGCAGTTTTGCGCGTGAAAATAGTTACAAGATATTTTGATCAGTATGATAGACAAGTTGCAGTTGCAAACAACATTCAATATAATTTGGATAGTACATATAGCACATGGACAAGCGATGGATTTGATTTATGCTTTTATTTTGATAGCTCAATAAAAGATATATCTGTATTACCGTTTCTTTCTTCAATAACTTGTAAAACATCACAAAGCGAAGAATATTCAAACTATAGTATGGATTTTATAGTGGAAGTAGATGTTTTACAAATGTCATCAATAGATTATGACAATCACCCTTGGAAAGACAATGCACCACAACAGTGGCTAGATAAAATAAAAAGTTTAAGAGGCTAAAATGACAAAAGGTAGATTGATTTTAAAAATATTTATTATTATATTTGCTTTAGCTATGCTTGGCATCTTTTGTCCAATCTTCGTGTGGGCAGCAAGAAATCAATCTATCACTTTAAATAACACAATCAAAATAGAAGCTGTAAATGGAATTTGGACAAATGGAAACTTTGTTGAGATATCGGAAATACAATTTCCAAATTATGTTGCACCTGGTGAAAGCATAAACTTAGATGGAGGACTTTATTTAAAAAATGAAGGAATCTCATCATATGCAAGATTTAAGCCTATTTTATTATTAAACGGCGAAGAAACAGACTTGATATCTATTGAAATTGATCCGAATTGGGTATTAGGACAAGATGGATATTATTATTTTTGCAATAAAGATACTTCAGCGCAAATAAATATGGGGCAATATGTTGTTGTTATAAATAAAATTGTGATTTCGGATACTTTTAAAAATATAAATAGTGGAGACGAAATAAATCTAAGTTTTACTGCCGAACTAGTTGAAGCAAACGAAGAAGGCTGGAAAACACAATGGGGAGAGCAATTGCCGGACGAATGGTATGTTGCAAAAGGATAACATTATAAAGAAATATCATTTTATTTACAAAAAAATAGTTTTTTCATATTCAACTTGTTTTTAGGTTCAAATAAAATTTGCAATTAATTTTATTTGTAAAATTGTTTAACTAAGCATAAAAAAATACGCATTTAAAAATTGATAATGCGTATTTTTTTATATTGCAAATTTATTTTTTTTCTCTTTTAAAGCACATAAACCAATCTAAACAATACTGGTCATCATTTTGTGTTTCCATTCGCTCTTTTGCAACGCCACAGCTTCCGGCTGTTGGAACAATAACATCATCTCCCGGTCTCCAATCAGCTGGTGTGGCAACGCTATCTTTATCAGCTTTTTGAAGTGCTTGTATGATTCTTTTTATTTCGTCAAAGTTTCTGCCAGTTGAAAGCGGATAGTATAAAATAGTTCTTATGGTCGCCTTTGGATCTATGATAAATACCGCTCTAACAGCTTGCGTTGTTGATTGACCAGGCTGAATCATGCCATATGCTTTTGCAACTTCCATTTTTATATCTTCAATTAAAGGAAATGTTACATTTACATTTTTCTTACCATTCCATTCAAGTTCCTGAATTTTTCTAAGCCATGCTATGTGTGAATATAGTGAATCTACAGACAAACCAACTAGTTCAGTGTTTAATGCCTTAAATTCATCAATCATAGAGCCAAAAGTCATAAATTCAGTTGTGCAAACAGGTGTAAAGTCGGCAGGATGAGAAAATAATATTACCCATTTACCAGAAAAATCTGCAGGGAAATTGATTTCTCCTTGTGTTGTTGTTGCTTTAAAAGCTGGAGCTTTATCGCCAATTAATGGCATTCTATTGTATTCAGTTTCAGACATAATCTTCCTCCTTATAAAAATATTATCAATTAAAGTATATTTATTTTTTTAAAAATGTCAAAGAAAATAAATAATTATTAGTATAAACAATTATCTATAAATGAGAAAAGATCAATTGATTATATTGCAAAATTATTTAATAGTTTAAATTGTATAATAAACTAAATTTAATATAACATTATAAAAATCCACCCATACCATAATGGTACGGGTGGACAAGTCTATGGCGGAAAGCGTGCGTATCCATAAAAACACTCCTTCCTTTTAACTTTTAATATATACATAGTATATATTAAGAATATAAAAAATTGCAATAGTTTTTGAATAATTTGTAAAATTTCATTTTAAATTTAACAACAAAAACGACTAAATTTTTTATGATTTAATCGTTAGGAATAATTTGTGGATAAATATTTTTAAACACTTCATCATTGTAATGATACACATCTGAATATTTTTCATTTTTTAGTATTCTGTAAACTGCATTTTTTAAAAAAGTTTCCCACGACAGTAAATACCTTTACTTGTTATATTTTCTGTTATGTTTTTAACATAAACATTTTTTGCATATTGTTCGTAAATGTATCTAATTATCTATGCTTGAAAATTATCTGTTTGTGAATGTAAAATTAAGCCATTTAGAAGTTCGGATAAAATGCTTCTTATTATGCTTTTAAATAAGTAAGGGGTATGTCTGATAAATTAAAAGTATAAATAAATATTGTCATTGGTTTTGTTTTGCTGTTGCCCTATTTTGTTTAATTGTTGTTATTGCTTGTTCAGTAAATGGTTTGAATTTTCGTGAACAAATATGTTAATGGTTTGGCAGTAATATTGCCAGCAATCAAAGATAAGTAGAACAAGTAACGGAACAAACATTAATGACCCTAATTTAAAGGTTAGCGTTCTATGATTTAAAACATAATCTTAATTAATCTAATCGTTATTTTAGTCGTGTTATTTGGGACTTGTCCTTTAGGGGTTAATCAAAGTATTTAAGTACAGGTATAGCATTAAATTGGCTTACAGATGCTTTAAACATCTTTGGCTAGAATGGAATTATATAAGTAAAGAGCTCTATCTAAATGAAACAGTTTATATAGTGTTTTTTTTAATTTTTATTAAAAAGAGAAAAAAGGTTAATAAGGTGCTTTATTTTAATTGATAAATAACAGATTTTTTATGTTTGTCTAATTCGTTTTTTTCACCTGTATCAATTAAACAATTTAAAGAATTTAACTTTCTTCTAAAATTTCTTTTATCTAAATTCGTTTGCAGAATACTTTCAAATATTGATTGAAGTGTGGATAAAGTAAAATATTTAGGTAGGTAAGGTTTCATGAAATCAATATCAAAAGCTTTTTCCTTTAATTGGTTAATTGCTTTATTTAGTATATCGTTATGATCAAATGCCAATTTTGTAATTTTATATACTTCACTCCATTTTACTTCTAAAACTTTTTTTGTGTTAATTTTATGTGCTATTGAAGAATTTACTAAACAAAAATATGATATTGATATATTTCTAAATCTAATATCTCTTTTAGGTTCACTAAAAACACTCGAAAGAATAGGTGAAATATCATGAATATCTAATTTTTCGGCTAATTCTCTTTTTACAGCGTTTTCACACGTTTCGTCATTATAAACTCCACCGCCAATTAAACTCCACATATTTTTATATGGATCTTCAGCTCTTTTCGCAAGTAAAACATTTAATTTATTATCTATTATTGAAAACATGCAAATATCAACTGAGATCATTTGTTTTTCATATTTGTTACTAAATTCCATAAATTATATCCTTTTCAGGATTATATAACATTTAAAAAATAAAGTAAAGTCTTTTAGTGTAGATTTAACACTTTTTGGTTTAACAAAAAATATTAAAAAATTTTTAATAAAATTGTTGACAAGACACTAATGCTATGATATATTGATAGTGTCATATTGACACCGTATAAAAAAATACAATGCCGAAGTCAATAAAGACAGTATATTTTAGGAGGGTAAATATGAAAAAAAATAATTTTTATGAGCTAAATATTTTAGGACTAAAAAGACAATTGCCTATTTTGAAAACCCCAAGTGGCATATATATTGCTGGTTTTAATTTGGTGGGCGACATGGAATTATTAAAAAAAGCGGGCAAATCTCTATCTTATCAAACTATAACGAAAGGTATTAAATACGACATAATTTTAACCACCGAATTGAAAGGATTGCCAATCGCACAAGAAGTTGCGAGATATCTTAATTGTGACTATGTATGTCTAAGAAAAAGTAAAAAGTGCTATATGTTAAATCCAATATCTATTGATGGCGAAAGTATTACATCTGGCAAAAGCGAGTACTATGTTTCGCAAACAGAATATGAAAAGTTGAAAAATAAAAATGTTTTATTTGTAGATGACGTATATTCAACTGGATCAACATTTAAATTTATGAAAAACTTCTCAAATCAAGCAGGTTTTAAAATTACTGGATGTCTGTCTGTTTTAAGGGAAGGCAAGATAAATGATGATAATTTAAATTTTAATGCAGAAAACACCCCAGTTATATGTTGTGGCTTTCTGCCACTACCAGAAATATCACAAGAAAAAGGAGAAAAAGAATGGAGCATGAATTAATTGATTGGTATGATGAAAATGGTAATTGTAAAGGAGTAATTGATAAAGCTATAGCTCACAAAAAAGGGCTTTGGCACAAAAGCGTACATGTTTGGATTGTAAATGATAAAAATCAAATATTAATGCAAAAACGATGTGCTAAAAAGAAATTTTTCCCAAACTACTGGGACTGTTCCTTTGCTGGTCACATTGCTGCGGGAGAAAAATCACTTATTAGTGCCATTAGAGAAGGAGAAGAAGAATTAGGGCTAAAATTGAAGCCCAAAGACTTTAAATTTCTATTCACAATTAAAGAAGATTTTGCTTGGAAAGACATAGTAAGCAGAGAATTTGTAGATGTATTTGTATTGAAAAAAAATGTTAATCTTGAAGATTTAAGATATCAACAAGAAGAAGTAGAATGTGCCCAATATTTTGAAATGGCAGAAATTTTCAAACACGATAGAAGTAGCAATATATTCCCGCATGTAGATGAATATGAAAGATTAAACCAAATCTTTAAAAATTTTGAAAATAATTTAGGAGAAAAAAATGAAAGATAAAATTGAAAACGGAATAAATAACTATTTATCTAGGATAAAAAGAATAAGACAAATTTATATCGAAGTATTAGATAAAGTTCCAAATGACAATTCACCTGTTTGGAATATCAAAGATAGAAATATGTTTAATAAGATAATTTTAAATTTTATAACAGGGCTAGATCAAAACAAAGCCACTGGTGATTTAATGAATTTATATGATATTGCAATTCATAAAAAAACAAAGTCCTTAATTATTGCCAATAAAGGTGCAACTTTATTTTCTTTATCAGAGAAAAATGAAACACCACATCTAGTAAGACACATTGGTTTGTGTATTTATAATCCCATGATTGGCATGGAATATGCAAACGTTGGAATTGTAGGCAATATTTACGATAATAAAATTGTTTTAAGAACAGAATCTGCTTGTACGCCATCATTCTTGTTTGGTTCTCAAAGATGCAATTGTTATTATCAATGGAAAAATATCAGAGAACTATCAGCGACTTTTAATGAAATCACGCCACCTAAATTTGATAATGGAGATGCTTTTGAACATTGGGTGCAAGAACAATTTAAATATAGCGAAGGCAAACATATTTATAGTAAAATCAGTAAAATTGGATTTGTTTTGATGCATATTGATTCTCAAAATGGAATGGGTAGCGGCTATACAAAAGATGAATTTGTTTTTGATTTAAGTGAGCGAGCTTCAATGCGTCACAGAGGTGAATATAGTGCAGAACAAACCTATAAAACAACAATGTATGGAGGCTTTACTACTATCGGCATTGAAGGAGATCCAAGAAAAGAAAACGATGGTGCTGGATATAATATAACTCCTATTATTATGGACTTTATACAAGCAAATAAAAATGTTGTTATGTTGACAAATAATCCATTAAAAATTAAAGCTATGGAAAAGTTCGGCTATAACATTACAAGGGTAAAATCTATAGGTGCTGTAAATATGGCAGGTTCGACTGAAGCAACCCAAAGAGGAAGTGAGTTTAATCATTTAGATATTAATGGGGATTTAACAACTTTTAAAGAAGATTATGAAAGAGTAAAAAATGAAATAGAAAATATTTTTAAGGAGGATTTATGAAAATAGTTTACACTTGTTTTGAAATATCAAGCAGATGTAATATGAATTGCGAATTTTGCTTTTCTGATTGGAGAATTAATCGTGAACAAATAAGTACACAAAAGGCAAAACATGTTATAGATGTTTTAATTGACAATGGCTTAAAAGCTATAAATCTTACAGGCGGAGATCCACTTGTAAGGGATGATATTATAGAAATAATTAAGTATTGCAAAGACAAGGGATTGATGACAATAATTTCAACCAATGGCATACTACTTCCACAAAAAGAAGATGTTTTAAATTATATAGATGCAATTAATCTGCCATTAGATTCATTTGACCCTATGATACATAATAAAATGCGTCCCTGTGCGCTTGAAAATCATCATGAACATGTTTTAAAACTAGTTGACTATATATCAAGCAAATATCCAAAAGTAAAAATTAAAATAAATACTATGGTTGGCAAAGAGAATATTAATGATATCCCTAATATGTTTACTCTAATGAATAGTAAAATTTTAAGTTGGAAATTAGGAAAATTTTTCGCCAGTGGATATGGAAAAGATTATCGTAAAAGATTTGAAGTAGATAAAGATGCCTATGAAATTTTAATGAAAAAAGTCAAAGAAAATTATAAAAACAGCATTATTGTTGAAGAAGATTTTGAAATTGAAAACGATTATGATGTATTTGTTGATGGTAATGGTAATTTATGTGAAGTAACTGAAAATGGTGTTATCGATCGCGGTTCAATTGACAATTTATCTAAGTTAAAAACTAAAAGCGGAAATGATGATGGTTTGTGGGGTGAATATTTAAAAGAAGTTTATAATTATGAGGTAAAAGAAAATGAAAGTTAAAATATGTGGAATAAGTAACGAAATTGATGCTTTAAATGCGATAAAACTCGGAGCAGATTGTATAGGATTTGTTATGGGTGGAAAAGTTTTGCCTGTTGAGGTCGAACCATACGCTCAATGGGTTCGTGAAACTATAAAAAAATTTCCTAAAAATGTTAAAAGCTTTTTAGTTACGCACTTATTAAATGCTGAGGACATTTTGGATTTAGCTAAATATATAAAGTGTACAGGTATTCAAATATCAGAAGATATTGATGAAAAGCAGATAAAAATTGTTAGAGAAAATTTCTTAGGGGAAATTATCAAAACAATTGTTTCTAATTATAATGATGCAGAAAGCAGAATGAAGCTTTATTACCCTTATTGTGATTACTTTTTATTTGATTCTAGAAATCTTGATTATACTGGTGGAACGGGCAAAGAAAATGATTGGATACGAACATCAATTTTATTGAAATCAACAAACAAACCTTCTTTTATTGCTGGCGGTTTAAATCTACAAAATTTACAAGGTGCAATTAAAACAACCGAGCCATATGGTGTTGATGTATCTACTGGTGTTAGCACCTTCAGCGATACTTATCTAAAAAAAGATAGAAAAGATTTTGAAAAAATTAAAAATTTCATTGAAATTGCAAAGGAGTAAATATGAATCCATATGGAAAAATTGATAATTTATCAAAATTTATTAATGAGGATTTTGGTCGTGGATTTAAATACAAAGACGACAAACAGTCAATAAAAATGGCTCAAATGGTTTTTGATGAAATTATTAAGTCAAATTACAAAAATGTAATTTTTATTGAAAGTGGAACAGCACCTTTATTTAAAATTATCACACTCTTACCTGAATATAAAGTTTCAGATATAAACTTTATACAGCTCAAAATTCCAAGAGATTTGAACTTTAATTTGTTTGATTGGTTTAAATTGTATCTTAGCAAAACTGAATTAAATCAAAACGTACTAATTAATAATCATTTACTTCCCCGTTGCAATTATTTAAAAAATTTATGCGACAAAACAAATTTGGATAATTTAATACAGAAAAAACCATTTACAATTATAGATAGCATAAATGATAATTTTGATTATAATTATAATATATTGAAACAATTTAATAAAGTTTTATATGGTACAAAATTATCTAAATTTTTTAATTCTAAATTTTTGGTTTTTGACGAATATATAAACGCAGGAACTATCATTAGGAACTTTAATTTATTTGCTAAATTATTTAATATTAAGCCAGATTTTAAACTTTCCGCATTCTGTATGTTTTTAGAAAAACCAAATTTAGTTGATAAAATTGCATTCACGCTTTATAGCAAAGAGACAGAGTTAGAGTGCTATACCAATGGGGCTTATCCATTTGAAAACAGAATTGATTTAATAGGTTATTATTTTTATTCTGCCGATACATTTGAAAAAATTTATTTAGATGATTTGTTAAATGTGTTAAATGAAGGCAAAAATTGTAAGGCGTTTTATAAAACAATAAAAGATTATATTTTAAAAAATGATTTATTATCAAAATTAAAATCTAACTGCGTAGAAGAACAAGTAAGAAACTATATTAGAATTGAAGATATTGCCAGATATATTATAAAAGATTTAGAGTTTAAGTTATATGGCATTTCCAAATATTATGATTTTCTTGATCAAGTTTTTGAAATTTATGCGCCAGCATGGTCACCTATGCCAGTAAAAAACCACCTTGACTATTGGAATGCTTTTGAAAAATTAAAATGCAATATAAAATATTCAGAAAGTATATTAAGAAAATATAAAAAATATAGATTATTCATTTTAAATCAAATACTAAAAAAATTTAGTACATATAGAATCAATTGGCTAAAAAGAATAAATAAAAAGTTAGGAGAGATCTATGAATATTATTGATATATCAATGGAGCTTAATGAACGCACTATTGTCTGGAAAGATGATGAGCCACCAAAGCTAATTCGATTAGCTCGAATACCGGATGCACCAGTTAACTTTACGTGGCTTGATTTTGGTGCTCACGCCGGAACGCACATAGATGCTCCGTATTATTTGTTTAATGATAAATGGAAAAGTGATGAAGTACCATTTGAAGTATTGATTGGTGATTGTCAAGTGTTAGATTTAACAGAAGCAGATGATATGATAACTAAAAAAGACTTACAGAAAAAAGATATTTACTTAAAAAGAATACTTTTAAAAACTAAAAATTCATATGATAAAATGGAAAAATACAATCCTGAACATGTTGCATTGACAGAAGATGCAGCAGAATATCTAAGGGATTTGGGTGTAATTCTTGTAGGTTATGATTATCAAAGTTTTGAAAGAAATGGAGAATGTAAAATACATAGAATTTTTATGGAAAAAAACATTATTTGTTTAGATAATCTGAGGCTAAAAGACACGGTTGAAAAAGAATATAAACTTATTTGCTTACCAATTAAAGTAACTGGCATTGATGCTGGTCCATCAAGAGCAATACTTATGGAGGAATAATATTTATGGAGTTTGAAAAATTTGTAAAAGGTTACGACAATTTCCCTAAAGAGGGTGTTAAATATTGGGATTTTACTTATCTACTTAAAAATGTAAGTGCAAGAAATATGGCAATAAATAAAATTTTAGAGTTTTTAAAAGACAAAAAAATAACAAAAATTGTGGCTATAGAATCTAAAGGATTTACTATTGGTTCAATCATCGCCCATTTATTGAACTTGCCTTTAGTTCTTATAAGAAAGCCAAATTTAATTCCTGGTGATTATTATAGCGAAAAATTTATCAAAGAATACGGTAAAGCTGAATATCAATTAAAAGTAGACGCATTAATTGAGAATGATAATTGTGCTATAATTTATGATATTATGGCTGGAAGTGGTGCTAGCTTGGCGGCAATTAACCTAGTTAAAAAACAAAAAGCAAAAGTAAATGCTTTAGTGTATATAACAGAGCTAGAATATTTAAATGGAAGAAAAGATTTAAAAGAATATGATATTTTCTCACTTGTAAAAGTTAAGGAGAAAAGATGATAAAATTAATAAGCTTTGATTTGCAAGGAACTATTTCAAATTCCAATTTTTCTGACACATTCTGGTTAAAAATTTTACCTGAAAAATACGCAAAGCATTATAATATTGGCATACAAGAAGCAAAGGACAATCTAAAAATTTTTTTTAACGAAGTAGGAAAGTATGATTTTAAATATTATGATGAAAAATATTGGGAAAATCTTTTAAATTTTAATACTAAATATGAGCTTGAAAAAATAGATAAACCCAAACTTGATTTAAAAATATTAGACTTTATAAGTAAAAGTAAAATTCCTTGCGTAATATTTTCTACTACTACTCATACATTTATAGATTTTGAACTTGGAGAGTATCAAGCATTATTTAAAACTTGTATATCAACATTGGAAGATTTCCATATTGCAGGTAAACCGGCAATAGCATTTAAAAAATTAGCTACTATGTTTAAAATGGACCCACAAGAAATATTACATATTGGTGACAATTGGGAAATGGATATAAAAAACCCACAAACAGCTGGTTGCAAAACTTTGTTATATGAGGACAATTTGTATAAAAAATTAACTAAATTTTTATTAAGGAGAGAAGGACAATGATTATAGCAATTGAAGGACATGATGGAGTTGGCAAAACGTCGCTTGCCCTACAATTATCAAAAAAATTGAAATATGAATATGTTAAACACCCTGAGTGCAAGTTATATGACATTTCTGAAAATGATTATAGAAAAATTTCTGAAAAAGTAATTAATTATAATAACAGTTTATTAACTGCGATGTTTTTGTCAATAGGCGATAATTATGCTCTTGAATATTATAAAAATAAAAATGTAATTTTAGACAGGCATGCTCTATTAAATTATTATTGGAATGGCAATAAAGTTAGTGAATTTATATTTAAAAATTCAATTAAAAATTTTGGAAAGCCTGATTTTACAATTTTATTAACAGCAACTCCAGAAATAAGAAAAACTAGGCTTTTAAAACGAAATCCGCATGATTCTGATTTGCAAAATGAAATTATTTTAAATGCAGACGAAAAAAAATTAATTCAATATATTAAAAAATATAGACTTAAGCACTTAATAATAGACACATCTTTTTTATCGCAAAATGAGGTTTTTGAGATTGCTTTTAATACAATTAAATACAAATTAGATTTATGAATTTATTGACAAAAGAACAATAGAATTGTTCTCTTTTTTGATCAAAGTATTATTAAATCATACTTTTTTGTATATTATATAAATCTGTTAATATTTGAAATAGATTATCTATTGCAATACAATATTCTTCGTAATTATAAATATTTTCGTTATTTAATATATGTATCATGTTTCTATTGCCATTTAATTTATGTAAAAAGATGCTATCTTCTTTTGAAATGTCTTTTTGTTCATACATTTTATTTATTATATCTTTAACTTTTAGTTTTTCATAATCTGATTTTTCAAAATCTTTATACTTCTCTCTCGTTAATATGATATGTAATTTTAGAATTGCTTCAGAAATAGCTCCTAAAAGAAGCCAAAGTACTATTTTTTTTGCATCAGATATTTCAGTATGTTGATTAATAATAATTTCTTCATTTTGTTTTAATTCTTCTATCATCCCTAATATTCTTTGCGAATTCCAAAGATGTGCATTTATTTTGCTATGTTCAGAAGTTCCTTTCTTATTATACATACAAAAATTTACATATTCTTTAACAAAATTTACATGATTTAATAAATTACTTTTTCTATATTTACAATAAGAAGATACTTTCTGGATATAACAAATTTCAGTTATCGGCATACCCAAAATGTCATTTTCTTCAATCCAATTAGTAATTTTCGAAATACTTGAATGAACAAAACCTCCGTATTCACCTTTATTTATAAAACGCTTAGCATATATATCTTTATAACCATGAATGCATTGTATTTGAAAATATATTTTACTATTAATAACTTGCTTTCTATCTTCACATATTATAATATTTTTAGAATAATCATATAACATTTTATCTCTCCGTTTAATTATTATAAATCACAATTTAAATAAATGCAATTATATAAAATTATCTAATAAAAAATTCCACCCATACCAGAATTGGTACGGATGGACAAGTCTATGGCGGAAGGATAGGGATTCGAACCCCAGGATGCTTTCACATCAACGGTTTTCAAGACCGCCGCTTTCGACCGCTCAGCCATCCTTCCATTTGTTAACAAGCCTATTATACACATTTTGTTTGCTTTTTTCAAGTGTTTTTTGTATTTTTTTTATTTTTTTATTGACAAAATTGCTTTTTTTTCGACAATAATCTTCTTACTTTTTTATTATTTTTGTTTTATCATATTAAAAAAGGATTTTTATGAAACATTCAGATTGGATTAAACCTATTTCTTTAGAAGAAAAATATGTCACTTTGCAAAGTGAACTTAAAAAACAAATTTGGCAAAGCATTAGCTTTAAAAACTCAAAACAAATGCTCTCATTTGCTAACGATATTTCCAAAATAAGATTTGCTTTTGAATCTTTATCGTTAGAAAATGTTATTGTGTTTTTTATGGATTTTTTTAACATTTTGTTAAGATGTAAATTTATTGAACCTAGCACTCAAGAGCTTTTTTTATTCAAAAAAATTTTATATGATAAAGGCGTCAATGTTTTTATAGATAATGACCAAAGTTTTGACTGCAAAGTTTTAAGTTATAAGCACAATGATATGGATCTATTTTATCCCGTAAAAATCTTGCAGAAAGTTTTATTTGCAGAAACCAAAGAGTTTGTTAATCTTATTGATTTTTTGACGGCAGGAGACTTTCCGCAAGATTGCATAATATCAAAATGGATGAAAGAATATGGTGAAGATCGATATTTAGAAGATTTTAATCGCTAGAAATATCTTCTATTTTGTTATTGTTTATATTGAAAGATAAAATAATTGTATCAGAAGCTGAAAGAGCCAAGCATTTGTCTTTTTTTATAAATTTAAAAAACTTTATATCAGATAAAAATTCTCGTAAATCCTTTGTAGATATTTTTTCTTGCATATTTTTTGAAAGCAATGAAAAAGCAAAATCGTAGCCTTGCAATTTGACTGATAGCATAAATTGATATGCGATCAACTCTTCAGGGATTGGTTTATTTAAAGTAAACGAAGAATTTTTCAAACCGTCATTATCTATTTTATATTCTAAATCAAAATAATCTTCTTTTATAATGAATTTATCGTCAGAAAAAGTGTCAACATCATTAAAAGTTTTTATTTTGTCATTTTTAGGATTATATACAACAATAAAAGAATAATTGTTATTATCAAAAATGCAAACGCAAAGATTTTTAATTTTTGAAACCTTGTAACTAGTATAAGGCGGTAGGGCCATTGTCTTTTTGGCAAAAGATGAGGTAAAAGAAATTTCCGATTTAGAAACCGAAACTTCAAAAGGGTAAGGAGAGTTTTTGAAGGAATGTATATCTTCTTTGTGGACAAAAAAAGATTGAACTAAAACAATATAGGTTGTATCATTATCTTTTTTTGTTTTGTAAAATTGATTATCAGTTAAATTTTCAAGGTCTAAAACAAATGAAAGCTTATTGTTAAGAGGATAAACGTTTATTTTTAAAGGTGTTTCTATATCAAGATTCTCGTTTTCAGATAGAAAAACTTCTTTGCCGTTATAGTTTAACAAACAATCAAATTGTGAATATATCTTAAACATATCATATTTTACTCTGCATATTTGAATTTAATGCAAAAAAAATGTTTAAAACAAATATCTCTGTCAATAAATTATACAAAGGAGAAAAGATTATGAAAGGCATTTGGGCTAATAAAGAGGTTTGCGAACTTTTTTTATCAGTAGAGCAAAAAAAAGCACAAGGAATTGCTCTTAGAAACGCATTTGAGGAGCATGCTAAAAAATACAATAGAAAACCAAATTCGGTGAGAAATTATTATTATCAAGAAATTGACAAATTATCAAATGATTCGGAAAGACTGGAAAAGTTGAAAATAAATCTAGAGTTGCATAAAAAAAATAAAAGTGAAAGTTTTTCAAAGATTGAGGAGCAAAACCTTGTTAACAAAATAGATATGTTGAAAAACCAAGGTAAAAGTGTTAGAAGTGCCTGCTATGAGCTTTCCAATGGAGATCCAACTGTTATGCTTAGGTATCAAAACAAATATCGAAATTTCACCAAAGCACAATCAGGGCAAAGCGCTGAGCAAAACAATATTATTAGATTTACAAGTCGCAAACAAGGGCTTAGCGAAAATGATATAACTTCACTTTTTATGGGGCTTGTCCGTTTGATAAGAAGAAATATTGCAAGTGATTTAGAGGAAAAGCAGGCCAAAGAAAAGGAAGGGTTAAATGAAAAGCTTAGAAAAGCTATTGTGATGTTGGGCGAAAAAGATAGTCAGTTGTTGTCTTTAAAAGAAAAATTTGAAAAACTGCGAAAAGAAAATCAAAGTTTAAATCAAAAAATGATAAAATTAAAATGCGAAAAAGCAAATTTGCTTTCTCTAAAAAAAACAAAAGTGGCTGAAAATGTTTAGCCATTTTATTTTTGTTTTGTTGATTAAATCAACTGAATATGATAAAATAACTCCATGAAGGTTAATCTTTGGGTTGAAGAAAATCTTACTTGTGCAACAAATTTTATGTTTTCGCACATCGACAATAGTGATTACGAAATAGAACATTTGATTATTGTGCCAGACAGGTTTTCGCTTTTGGCTGAAAAAAAATTGTTGTCGCTTTTACCAGGAGGCATACTTTTTAATGTAAGGGTTACTACTTTTTCAAATTTCGCTATAGATCTCTTAAGAAAAAGCGGCGTTAATCAAGAAATGCTCACTGCTGGAGAACGGCTGTTGCTTGTGAAAAAGGCGGCAAAAGAGGAGCAAAAAGAATTTTTATATTTTAAAAAGAGTAATATAAATTTTTGTAATCAAATTTTTAAAGCAATCTCTCTTTTAGGATCTTCCAGAATTTTTCCAGAAGATATTAACAAAATGAGTTTTTTATCTGCAACTTCTAAAAATAAATTTCACGATATTGCACTATTATATGAAAAATATCTTTCGTTAGTCGGTGACAATCTTGATCCGGCATCACTTTTTGAGCAACTTTTAAAATATCCTTCTGCCAAAGACTATTTGGCAAAAACAAAAATTTATTTTGCTCAGTTTGATAGTTTTACTTCACAGATGTATGAAATAATTAAATTTGTTGTCGATGGTGCTCTAGAAACAAACATTTCGTTTGCAAGTCCAAAAACTATTGGTAACAAATATATATATGAAAATGATATAAAAGAAAAAATAATTAAAATATGTAATGAAAATAAGTACCAAATAGAAGTGTTTGAAGGAAACTTAAAAAAAAGTAATGGACAAGAGAGCGTGCTTATAAATTTATATTCTTGTCAAATAACGCCCGCAGTAAATGTTGATGATTATTTTAAAAGTTATAGCGCTTTTTCTAAAAGACAAGAAGTAGAAAATATTGCAAAAATTATAATGTCAAAAATACGAAAAGGGAACAAGTTTTCTGATTTTGCAGTGGCAGTTGGGCAACTTGATGACTACAAAGAGCTTATTGATGAAATCTTTTCTAAATACGAATTTAATTATTTTCTAGACGACTCCATAAATGCATTTCAAACTCTTTTAGCTAGAGCGGTTATTTCCTTGTTAAATATAAAAATACATAATTATTCAAAAGAAAGTCTTTTAAATTTTTACACAAACGCTCTTTTACAAACACAGGACAATAAAAATATAATCGAACAAATTATACAAAAACAGATTGATGGAAAATGGAAATTTGACAAATTCTTTAGCTCTGTAGACAATTTTTCTAAATACTTATATAAATTTCAAGAAATTAAAACCTTTAATCAACTTATTGATATGGTTAAAAATTTTTTAAACGAAATATATCCAAATTATCAAAAATATTTAATTTTCTTACACGAAAAACAACTATATAAAGAAGAAAATATTGAAGCACAAAGTTTTGATATTGTCAGCAAAACAGTTCAACTTATACAAAATGCTTCTTCACCGAATGATGAAGCAGATTTTGCGGAGCTAGCAAAAGAGTTGGAACTTATATTAAGCGCAAAAGAAATTTCTTCTGTGCCAACTTTAGTTGATGGGATTATGGTTGGAGATGCAACGGAAAGTTTTTTTGAAGAAGGAAAAAATTTGTTTGTTATAGGCGGGCAAAATCTTCCAAAAATTATTGGTGACAACGCGATTTTAAGTGATAGGGATATAGAAAACCCAATTTGCAAAAAAGTTGTCCAGCCTACTAGCAGAATGATAAATAGGCGAAATCGTTTTTCTCTTTTTAATTTGCTTACTCAAAATTGGAAAAGTGTTGCTGTAAGCTTTCAATTATTAAATGATGAAGGAAAAATAAATGCCTTGCCAAGTTTTGTTGAACAATTAAATCAAACATTTCAAACAAAAACAAAACAAATTGCAAAAATTTTTACTAAAGAAAGTGACCTTGTAGACCGAATCGGTTGTATTGCCAATTTGAAAAAGTATGAGATTTTGAATAGTACAAAAACTGAAAAAAATTTGCAAACAAAATTGTTTTTTAAAAATAATTATGTCTCCGTAACTCAACTTGAAACTTATTTTTCTTGCCCGTTTAAGCATTTTGTAAGGTATGGCTTAAATTTAAAAGAAAAAGAAATTTTTGCCTTCGACCAAAGAGATGTTGGAAATATTTGCCATAAAGCAGTTGAGCTTTTTGTAAATCAATATATTAACAAAGAGTTTTCTTTTGATTATGGCATTGTTGATAGTTTTATCAATTTAAATTTTGATAAAATTATAGAAAGCCAAGGTTTACAAAAGAAATTAGATTTGTTATGTGAAAAAGATGGCTTAGTCAAATTTTTAAAGAAACAATTAAAAACAATCTTAGAAAATGTTTGCAGAGAAATGCAAGCGTCATGTTTTAGACCATATAGTTTAGAGGAAAAGGTGGTCGCTAATATTTCCGAAAACTTAAATTTTATTGGGAAAATAGATAGAATTGATGTGGCAGAAGAATATTTTAGAATTATTGATTATAAAACAGGCAAGCCTAAATCATTGTTGAAAGATCTTTATTATGGAAACAAATTGCAATTATTTTTATATGCAAAAGTTATGCAAGAAAAATTAAACAAGCATTGTGGTAGTGTTTTTTATTTTGATTGCAAGTTTGATTATGAAGATAGTGAAGGCGGGAAAAGTTTATTAAAAGGTCTTGTTGAAAAAGATGATGAAAATTTAAAACTTTTTGATAAATATTTAACCGAAGGGGCTAAAAGCGAAATTTTATCAATTGCTCTTTCAAAATCAGGCTCATATACAGGCAACGCTATTTCAAAAATGCCACTTAGTTTTTATCAAAATTACGCTTGGGAAGTGGCAAAAGGGGCTTGCAAAGAAATTTTGGAAGGTTTTGTAAAGCCGATGCCCGACGCCGACGCTTGTGAGCACTGCGTATTTGGTGGAATTTGCATGTATCGAAAAGACAGCGGGATTAGACTGAAAACATTTAGAGACTTTAAGGAGGTGAATAATGGGACTGACAAGTGAACAGCAAAAAGTTCTTGAATTTAACAAACAAAACCTTATAATTTCTGCCTCAGCCGGTAGCGGGAAAACCTTTATATTGATAAAATATATAACCGATCTAATAATTTCGAAAAAAGTACCATTAAAAAGATTTTTAGTTTTAACATTTACTAAAGCTGCCGCTAATGAAATTAAAGAAAGGCTTTTAAAATCATTTTTAAAAGAAAAAAGCTCGGATTTTTTGTTTGAGCAAATTGATGAAATTCCTACAAGTGATATCAAAACTATTGACGCGTTTTGTGAAAAAATAATAAAACAAAATATTTCAAAAACTTCACTTGATGAAAATTTTTCAATTATAGACGAAAAACAAAGTCAAAATTTAAAAGAGAAAGCTTTTGAGAGAGCGTTTGAGGAGTTTTCCGAAAATTATACAAATGAGTTTGGCGAAGTTTTTTTTGCTTTCAAAAAAAATAAAGGCATGATTTTTGATTGTGTTAACCAAATAAAAAATTTTTTTGACAGTCAGGAAGATGAGCAATATTTGTTTGATTATTTTTTAAACAACAACGAAAAACTTTTTGACGATTCTTGTAAATATCTTAACGATTTTCTCCGTCAAGATTTTAACGAGATTTTTCAATATGCTACACAATTTAACAGTCAAGAGGCGGAGCTGATATCTTATTACAACCAGCTGTTAGATTTGTTAAAAACTCCACTTGGCGAAGATTATATTGAGAATGCAAAAAACATTGCTAGTTTTAGTTTGCCTAGAATGACCTCAAAAAAAATTGACGAAGAAAACAAACAGGTTTTAAAAAATGCAAGCGCAAAATTAAAAAAAATTATAAATTTGTGTAAACAATATGATTTTTCGCAACTTTCGCTAAAAAAACAACGAATGGGTGTTTTAAATAAAGCAATTTTGTTATTAGTAGACTTGTTTGCTAAAAATTATCACTCTATGAAAAAAAACAGAGATTTTATTGATTTTGCTGATGCCGAAAAAATTGCTCAAAAGATGCTTGCTGATAAAGAAATTTTAGAAGAATTGCAAGAAAGTTATGATTATGTTTTTATTGACGAATATCAAGATACAAACAAATTGCAAGAATCAATCATAAAACCTATTGCAGAAAAAGGAATGTTTGTTGCGGTTGGTGATATAAAACAAGGCATCTATGGTTTTAGAAACGCGAGCATGGAAATAATGCAAAAAGATATTGAAGCATTTTCAAAAGACAATGAAAGTGAAGCATTATTTTTAAAATCTAATTTTAGAAGTGATAAAAACATTTTAGATTTTGTTAATACTATTTTTGAAAAAATAATGACAAAAAACTCAACAGGTGTTGATTATTTTTCAACTTCTATGCTAAAAGGTGAACAAGATTTTGCTTTTGACGGCGACAAACCTGTTAAAATATGCTTGTGCAGGGAAAGCGAAAAGGAAAAAGCAAAATTTCCAAAAATTTACAGTGTAAAACAAGACTTGCTATCTTTAAATGATGCAAATCAAGCGGAAAGTAGTTTAATTGCTAATCAGATTGAAAAATTTTTAAATAGCAACTTGTTTGATGTTTCAACTAAATCTTTTAGAAAGGTTTTACCACAAGATATAGCGGTTTTGTTTCGAGGTCGAAGCAAAACTATGAAGCAGTGCTATAAGCTGTTGCTAGAAAAAAATATTGATGTTGTTACTGATTCTAAAAATAATTTAATCGATTGTACAAGTATAAAAATAATTATTTCTCTTTTAAAATTAACTTTGTCTACAAATGATGATATTGCACTTGCAACTGTATTGCATTCACCATTTTGCAAATTTAATTTAGATGAGCTAGCGAATATATCATTGGCAGAGGGGGAAACTTTTGAAGAAAAAATAGAAAGTTTAAAAAATCAAAATCAAAAAGTTTGCTGGTTTTATCAATTTTTAGAAGATTTTAAATTTAATTGTCAGTTTAAGGGGGTCGTTAAGTCTTTAAAAGAAAAAATCAACAAAAGCAATTTTTTCGAAAATTTGCCTTCTGACATTGAAGAAAAAGATGAAGAGCTATCAGTAGAAGCGCTATACAAACTTATAAAATCAATAAACGCAGATTTTAATGTACCTTTAATTATTGAGTCGGTCGAGAATTCGTCTATTCAAAACAATTTTATTTCTCAATCAGATAATTCAGTGCTTTTGACAACTATACATGCTACAAAAGGATTAGAGTATCCAATAGTTATTTTAGCTGGGTGTGGAGACAATTTTGAAAAAACAGACACAAATTCTTTCGCAATTTCAAAAAGATTTGGATTAGGAACAAATGTGTACGATAACATTATGCTAACTAAAAGCCCAACCCCTATTTTGCATGCTATACGAAAAGAAAATAAGAAACGCCACTGGATCGATGAAATCATGATTTTTTATGTTGCTTTAACTAGAGCAAAAAACCATCTTGTGCTTTGCGGAACTTTCAAAGAAATCGAAACAAAGAAAAATTTGGAAGATTGTAACAGCTATTTTGATTTGGTCTTTACTGCACTAGGCGAAAAAATTGCATACGAATTGCAAACTGAAGGCGAATATCAAGATAAAAACTTTGACATCGAGATTTTTGCAAACGATAAAAAGGAATCGCTTTCGACAAAAAAAGTTTTGAAAGAAGAAGTGATAGATTTAGAAGATATAAAGGAAAAAATTGCTTTAAAATACAATTTTAACAATTTTGAATTGAAAAATTCAGTTACTTCAATAAACGAAAATGCAAAAAGTTTTGCTTATGGAGAAACAAACGGGGCAGATAGAACAGAAAGCATTGAAAGGGGCAATTTGCTACACCTTGCAATGAAGCTTTTAGATTTTGATAAAATTTGCGACAAAGAAAGTTTATGCGCCGAGATTGAAAACCACAAAGATGAACTAGTAGAAATATCAGAAGAAGACAAAAATTTGTTATTAAGTAACATCTCTAAAGTAAAAACATTATGTCGTGGTGGAAAAATTTTTAAGGAAAAAGAATTCGTAATGCAAATCTCTTTAAAAGATATAGACGAAAAATATCAAGATGTAAATATCATTGTTCAAGGCGCCATTGATTTGTTTGCTGTTTTAGATAAAGAAATCATTTTAATAGATTATAAATTTACAAACACAAGGTCAGAAGAGCAAATGAGGCAAAGATATAAAAAACAAATTGAATTATATTCAAAAGCATTATCCAAAGCCTATCCTAGCAAAAAAATAAATAAATATTTATTATCATTGAAATTCTCAAAGGTTATAAATTTTTAAAAAGTTAGATTTTTTGCCAACTTTTTTATTTTTCTAAATTATTTTTCTGCCTTTATTTTAAAGACAAATAAGCGTTATAAAAATATTTTTTTAAATTATTTTAAATAATTTTGACGAATTTGTTTGTAAATATTTTTTAATGTGTTATACTAAGGCTAGAAAAAAAGGAGAGCGATATGTTTTATTCTATGTTAGCAGATGTCGACAATGCACTTATTTCTTTTTTTACACAACTGACAAGCGCTATTGGATTTGGGGGTTATTTGGGCATTGCCATAGGCATTGAAATATTTTTTATTTTAATGTTCCTTATAAGGTCATTCTTTTCCTATGAAGCTAGAATGAAAAGATGTCTAGATAAATACAATAATTGGCTTTTTATTAACAAAAAACTAGACAAAGACAATATTAAAGACTTTAATAATCTCGTTAAAAAAGGTCCAAGAAGATTTGTTTATTTTTGGCAACAATATGTTTTGTTTAGAGAACATGAACCGACTAGTTACCTGTCAGAAGAAAATTTGATTGACAAACCTTTGAAAACTAGCAGTTGGGAAGGGAATGTAAAAAATTTAACTTTGATAACTACAGTATGGGCTGTTATTTGCTTATTATTTGGTTTTGCTTCGCAAGCAGGGCAAGCAGTATTTTCTTTAAATTTGCTAGCAGTGGCACTTGTTATACCAATTTTTGTTTTGCTGATAGGTGTTGTAACTATTTTAATCTTAAAAGCAAAAAGAATTTTAAATCTTGACGAGCTTTACCATAATTATCACATTTTTGCAAGATTTATCACAAATGCTTGTGTTGACCTTCCTGTTTACATAGATTATGATTTGTTATTTACTGAAAAAGAAATTTCTAGAGGAAACCCTCAACTTAGAGAATTTTACGAAGCTAGAGCTAGAAAAGCAAAAGAAGAATTTGAAAATGCTAAACAAAATGAAATCGAATATGTTGAATATGATTTTGAGCAAGCGGGTATTGATGGGTCTTTAGTGCTTGAAAGAGCAATGAAAGAAAGTGAAGCTTATTTAAATAAAAAGCAAACAATATTAACAAAGATTGCAGATATTGATATGCAAAAAGAAGCTTTAAAAAGAAATTTTGAAAACACTCAAAAAGATCTTCAAAAGAAAATTCAAGCAACAAAAGAAAACATTGCCAAATTACTACAACAACAAGAAGCGACAACTAGCAGAATGGAAGTTAGCTTTTTAAGAAAACAACAAGATCAAGAAAGGTCTAAACAAGAACAACTGCAAACAGAATATGACCAAGAAGAAACTAGATATGCAATTTCTAGCGATGAACTCAAAAAAGAAGCAGAGGAATTGAGAGAGCAATTAGAAGAGGCAAAAGATAATGTTGAAAAAGCAATGATGGCGGAATATCAAACTTTTTACGAAAAGGTTTATAAAACTTCTTCAGACAAAGCTCAACAAAAAGTTAAAGACGAAATCGCACTGCTAAGAGAAAAAACAATGGAAAGCGATAAACAACTTACCATCGTTCAAACTCAAATTAAGAGACTTTTAGATGAAAATGAAACGCTTAGAGCGGAATTAGAAAGTCATATGGCTCAAGAGACTGCACAAAGCCAAGAATCGCAAAATATGCAAGGCGAATATGACGAAGAAGGAAATTACATTTATGAAGACGGTTCTTATCATGATACCAACGGGTTGTATCATGACAAAGATGGCAATGTTTATGACATAGATGGAAATTTGATTTCTACAGCCGAAACTTCAAAAGATGAAACGCCGGCTCAAAATGATAACAATGATGGACAAGCCGAAGACGACGAGAAAGAGAATATTGCTGTGCAAAACGAGGCAGAAAGTTCTGCAATGGAATCGGACGAAGAAAAAACATCTGAAGAAACTAAGTTGGAAAATGGCGAAGCTGGAAAATTAGAAGAATCGCCAAAGAAAAAAAGAGGGCGCCCAAGAAAACAACCTCAAGAGGTGGAAGAGCCAAAAGAGAAGAAAAAAAGAGGCCGTCCTAGAAAAGACGCTCAATCAAAGCCTGTTGCCAAAAAGGAAAAAACTGAAAGCGATAAGAAAAAAAGAAGTCCTTACAAAAAAACGGCAGGCAGAAAGCCTTCTAGCAAAACAATAAAAACTATTGTAAAATCACCAACTCTTTCACAAATAAGCAGGCTGATTTCTGAGGAAGAAGAAAAACTTAGCAAAATGAAAGCTTTTATAAATTCAGAATTAGACGACGTTATGCAAAACGAAGAGACGCAATCGATTGATCAAGAAAAAGATCAAATTATGAAGACTGTCGAAGATCTTAAAGAAAAGGCTGTAAATGCCAAACAAACTAACAAGTCTGAAAGCGAACTTGCAAACATAAACAAAAGACTTGAAGAACTTATAAAAGAAATTTCAATGTTAAATAATAAAAAATAAAAACTTAGGAAAAACTTTCTATCAAGAAAGTTTTTTCTTGTTTTTAGATTTCAAATAAAATTTTTGATTTAGCTGTAAATAATAGTTGTTTTAAATTATAAAAATAATTGATTTTGTTTAAATAATTAGATAAATAATTTTTATTTACACTTGTTTTTTCAATACAATTATGATAAAATTTAATGGATAAAAAGGAATGAGATTATGAAAAACGAAAAAATTAGAAATATAGCTATTATTGCCCATGTTGACCATGGTAAAACATCTTTGGTCGATGCTCTTCTTAAACAAGGAATGGTTTTTAGAGAAAATCAGGCTGTTGAAGACAGAGTTATGGACTCAAATGATTTAGAGAGAGAAAGAGGAATTACTATTTTGTCAAAAAATTGCTCCTGCGTTTATAACGGAGTAAAAATCAATATTATTGACACCCCCGGACATGCTGATTTTGGTGGAGAAGTAGAAAGGGTTTTAAAAATGGTAGATGGTGTATTGCTTGTTGTTGATGCATATGAAGGGCCAATGCCACAAACAAGATTTGTACTTGAAAGGGCTCTTGCCTTAAAACTTAAAGTTGTGGTTGTAGTAAACAAATGTGATAGACCTGATGCCAGAATAAAAGAAGTCGTTGACGAAGTTCTAGAGCTTTTGATTGACCTAGATGCCAGCGAAGAGCAACTTGATTCTCCATTTGTTTTTGCTTCTGCCAGAAACGGTGTCTCATCACTTGATCCAGATCAAACAGGAAGTGATATGAGCGCTCTTTTTAACACAATTTTAAAACATATACCTGCTCCAGAAGGTGACGAAACTGCTCCTACTCAAATGCTTATTTCTTCGGCAGAGCACAATGAATATGTAGGTAAGCTTGCAGTAGGCAAATTAAGCCGAGGAGAGTTAGCGGTAGGGCAAAATGTTGTTTTATGCAACTATCACGACGACAAAAAAAATGTAAGATCAAAAGTGGTAAGTTTATTTGTTTTTGAAGGATTAAAAAAGGTGCCTGTACAAAAAGTTGAGTTAGGCGACATCGCTTGTGTAGCAGGCTTAGAAGATGTGCAAATTGGTGATACCATTTGCGATGCAAACAAAATTGAGCCAATAGAATTTGTCAAAATTGCCGAGCCAAGTGTAGAAATGACATTTATGGTCAATGATAGTCCTTTTGCAGGTAAAGAAGGAAAATTTGTAACTTCAAGACATCTAAGAGACAGGCTTTATAAAGAAGCGGTTAAAGATTTGTCTTTGCGAGTTAGCGATGGAGAAACGGCAGAAAGATTTAAAGTCTGTGGTAGAGGCGAGATGCACCTTTCTATTTTAATCGAAAATATGAGACGAGATGGTTATGAATTTCAAGTTTCAATGCCTAAAGTACTCATTAAAACAATAAATGGAGTAAAATGCGAACCTGTTGACAGACTTTTCCTAGATGTTCCTGAAGATTGCACAGGCGTAGTCATGCAAAAAATGGGTGTGCGTAAAGGAGAACTTGTCGGCATGACTCCTCATGGCAAAAGAATGAAAATGGAATTCACTATACCTTCTAGAGGTCTGTTTGGATTTAAAAGTGAGTTGCTTACGGATACTCGAGGAGAAGGAATTATCAATTCGATTTTTTATGAATATCAACCTTGGAAGGGGGATATTAAAAGAAGAGAATATGGCTCTTTAATTGCCCATGAAACAGGAGAAGCCATTGTTTATGGTCTTTTCAATGCTCAAGAGAGAGGAGATTTATTTATTGGGCCGGGAGTCCCTGTATATGCTGGCATGGTTGTTGGGCAAAATCCTAAAGGAGATGATATTGTAGTCAATGTTTGCAAGAAAAAACATTTATCAAATTGCCGAGCTTCTGGATCAGATGATGCCTTAAGGCTTACTCCTCCAAGGAAGATGTCTCTAGAAGATGCAATTGAATTTCTTGCTGATGATGAAATTTTGGAAGTTACACCTAAGAGTATGCGAATTAGAAAAATTATACTTGACCACAATATGAGATTAAGAGAAAAAGGAAAAATTTTGCGAGGAGAAATTTAATGAGACCAGAAGATAGCAGAGATTTAAGAAAAAATTATAAAAGGCTTATGTGGTTTTTAGTATCGATTTTTCTAATTGATGCTTTAATCGTTTTTACTCTTATAAATTATGCAAATCTTAGTCCCGTGCTTTCTGGATTTATTATTATTGTTTTTACTTCAATCGTGTATTTGTGTTTTTATATTATTTGTGATAAAATAGATAAAAAGAAAAAGATTAAACAAGAAAAGGAAAAATATAAGGATCCTTTTACTAAAAAATAATATTTTAAATATTTTTGTCAAATGGGGAGGACTTCGACATGGCAAAAGATTATAAAATCCAACCACACAACTTAGAGGCAGAACAGGCTGTTTTAGGTTGCATTCTTATAGACAATCAATCTCAAATTGATATTTTGGCTCAAATGAAAGATAGTGATTTTTATTCTGAAGCACATAGTGAAATCTATAAAGCTATGAGCAAGGTTTATGCCAAGTCGATCCCTGTTGATTTTGTAACGCTAACTGATGAGTTGGAAAAAGAAGGGAAACTTGAAAAAGTTGGCGGAATTGACTATATAATGGATTTAACCAACACGGTCCCTTCAGCTGCAAATTTTAAACACTACTGTGATATAGTTAAGTCAGACTCGATAAGACGCAAACTAATACGATCAGGTCAAGAGATAATCGAAGATGCTTTTGACAATCAAGATAAAGACAAGTCTTTACAATTTGCAGAGCAAGTTATATTTGAAATTGCCGAAAAAGAAGGCCGTTCTAGTCTTGAACATGTCGGCAGAGGCGACGGAGCAGTAAAAAAAGTTATAGATAAATTTAGCGAAATTGCCAAAGATCCTACAATACTAAAGGGTATACCTACTGGGTTTATTGATTTTGATAAAATAACAAATGGTCTCCAAAACAGCGACCTAATTTTACTTGCGGCGCGTCCCGGCGTTGGAAAAACTTCTTTTGCTATGAATATAATCACACAAGCGGCGACAGAGCAAAATAAAAAATGTGCAGTTTTTTCTCTTGAAATGAGCAAAGAACAACTTATGCAAAGAGCAATTTGTTCTTTGGCAAAGGTTAATATGGAAAAAGCACTCAAAGGTGAAATGGACGCTGAAGAATGGAAAAGAATTTGGACGGCCAGCAAAAAACTTGAGCAAAGCGGGTTATACATAGACGATAGTTCAATGACAACTCCTGCAGATTTGCTTTCTAAATGTCGAAGATTAAAAATGCAAGATGGTTTAGATTTAATCATGGTAGACTACATACAACTTATGACTTCGGCTAGAAAAGCGGACAACCGTCAACTAGAAATAAGCGATATATCAAGAACACTAAAAATTGCCGCAAAAGAGTTAAATGTGCCTATAATTGTTCTTTCTCAGTTGTCTCGTGGAGTTGAAAGCAGACAAGACCATAGACCTTTGCTTTCAGATTTAAGAGATTCCGGGGCAATAGAACAAGATGCCGATATTGTTTTATTTATCTACAATCCTGAAAAATATAATGATGTTCCACAAGAAGATGAACCGGGAACAGTCGAACTTATCATAGCAAAACATAGAAATGGTGGTACTGGAACTGTAAAACTTCGCTGGATTGGGCAATACACAACTTTTGTCAATCTTAAAGATAAGGTTTTTGTAGCAAAGACAAACAAAGTAGAACCTAGCGAAATTTCACAAACGCCAGTTGAAAATATAGATTTAGATGTTTTTGATGATTAAAGGAGGGATAAGTGGCAGAAGGAGAGAAAAAAGCTTTTAACAAAAAATGGCTAATTGTCATAGCAATACTAGTTTTAATTGCAATTATTGTTGTTACAATAATATTGTGTTTGCCGGGCAATCCTAAGAGTGCTATTGAAGCATTAAAAAACGAAGAAAACACATTTTTGTTAAGCAGTTCAAAAGACAAAGAGCTTTATAATAATTTTAAAGATACAGTTTCTCAAAGTTCGGTAAAAGGTTATAATCAAGAAATGGAAGATGTTGAGAGCGTTTTATCAAGTCTTGAAATTATAATTGATAAATACGAGGACTATTCAATATTCTTTGAGGAAAATGAATATTTTTATGATAATTATAAACCTTTGACGGAATCTTTTAATCAGCTTCAAGAGTATAAAGACTCTATAAAAAATGAGCTAAAGAAAGTGCAATCATACACGAAAGATTCACCCGACTTTTTAAGACAATCTTGGATACAGATAAGAATAAACTTTGAAAAAATGTTAGAATGTTATAAAACGGGGTTGTCAACTTATAACGAAATATTCAAAAATAGTTATTTTGGCGTAGAACAAAATTTAGCATCTATACTATCAGCGAATGCGGTTTTAGATTATATAACTGTATTGCAAAAACAGTTTAAAATTCTTAGTAATGAAGATAAAATTCAGCAGGCTTTCTCATCATATAAATACAATTGCCATGCATTAGTATACGCTTTTAACAATTTTGTAAGTTCGTATGTATTAAACGCAGATAATGCTTTAAATTATTATTTTAATGACAATATAGTAACAAACTATAATAAAGTGAATCAATTTTATAGCCTTTATCAGCAACAAACCTTTCAGCAAGTTATTTCAAGTGTAAAATTATCAGAGACAAACATTATTTCTTTTACCAAAACATTTGAAGGAATAGAAGACGAAGAAGGGATATACAATCAAGTGAAAGCCTTCTTGGGAGGTAATTTATGATAAAAGCGAAAAAAAGTTTAGTTTTTGTATTGTGCGCTCTTCTTGTGGTGTTCAGTGCAATCTTGATGTTTGGTTGCAATGAGCAAACTAGTTCAAAAGAAATTTACAATAAACTCGACAGCTTTGTTGCAGATATCAATCAAGAAACATCATTTATTGAAAACAATCAATTTAAAGAATTTAATAAAAAGAAAGATGATGGACAATTTGAAGAAATTGATTCTAACTGTCAATTATTGTCAAAAATCGCATTAGACTTTATTCAAGATTATTATTTCAATTTTAATAATTTAAATGAAAATTATGATTACTCGGCTATCTCGTCAAATCTTGATCAAGCAGTAGAATTTTTTAATAAAACACAACAAAGTTATGAAGATCTTGTTCAAATAAAAGAAGGGTCGACAAGTCTTATATACAATGGCTTTGCAACTAAATACCAAAGCGACAGTTTAGATTTTTTAAAAAATATTTACAATCTTGCTTTATCAGTAAAAGACGCTTTGCTCAATGATATTAAAATCATAAATGAAGATTTTAGCGAAATCTCAATAAACGAGGCAAATCAATATTTAGATTGCATTCGCCTTGATATTGCCAGCGATTGTCAAAAACTTTTACTTTCTTCATACAAAGGAGAAAAATTTTCAGACAATTCAATTTATCTTAGTGCTAGCTCAATTTTAAATAAGATTTACAATGTTCAATATTTCTTTATTACTGAAGACAGTATTGCGGATAAGCAAGAAGGTTTTGTAAATTTAAAAGATGTAGAGAAAAAAATAAAAGAAGAAAGAGTTAATTTAGAAAAATCTTTAAACAATTTTTCAATGTACAATTTATTAGTTAATTTTAATGGCAATATAGATCAATATTCAGCTTCTCTTGAAGATGCTAAAAATTATTATCAAAAAATCGAAAATTATTTTGCAAGCAATAAAATATTAGATAGTTTTGTTTCGCAAATATCAAATCTTTATTCTACAGAAAAATAGTTTTATAGGAGAATTATGAACGACAATCAAAAAATTGCAGAACTTATTTTCCCCGGTGGAATTAGCACTGATGAAATTTTAAAAAGATATCCAAATAGAAATCTTAAACATGGACAAGAAGTAACAAGGTTTGCTCCAAGTCCTACCGGCTTTATGCATATAGGGAATTTCTTTCCTGCTTTTATCAGTTACAACATTGCAAAACAAAGTGATGGAGTTTTTTATTTAAGGTTTGAAGACACAGACTCCAAAAGGGAAATAAAAGAAGCAAAAAATGTTATATATCAAGTCCTTGAAAGGTTTAATATTTTTCCTGATGAATTTCAAACGCTAGATGGTAAAGATGTCGGAAATTATGGTCCATATGTACAAAGTCAAAGGGTTGACATATATCGTGCTTTTGCAAAAAAACTCGTTGCAGAAGGTAAAGCTTTTCCTTGCTTTTGCAAAAAAACTGAAGGAAAAGAAGATGTTTTGAAGCTTAGAGAAAGCAAATTTCAACAAGATGACGAAAAAGAATATGATCCTTGCAGAAATATGACTTTTGACGAAATAAAAACACACATAGACAACGGCGAAAGTTTTGCTATACGTTTAAAAACTAAAAACGATGGCTCGCAAAGAGTAAAATTTTATGATTTAATAAAAGGTGAAATAGAAGCGAAAGCAAATAGTAAAGATTTTATTCTTTTGAAAAATGATGGAGTGCCTCCATACGCATTTGCTCACGCAATAGATGACACTTTGATGGGTACAACAATTGTTGTAAGAGGGGAAGAGTATATCTCTTCAACACCTATGCACATCGAATTGTTTGAAGCACTGGGATTTAAGCCAATTTGTTACTGCCATAACCCATTGATTTGGAAAATTGATGAGAGTGGTAGTAAACGCAAAATTTCAAAACGCAAAGACCCCGAAGCAGATATGCGATATTATTTCAGTGAAGGTTATCCTATAGAAAGTGTTTTAGAATATCTTTTAAACTTGATAAACTCTGGTTTTGAAATTTGGCGTAAACAGAATCCAGATTTACCTTGGAGCGAATATAAGTTCGGTATAAAAGATATAACTACAGTGGCACCTGTTTTTGATTTAATAAAACTAAACGATATTGCAAAGAATGTTATTGCTTTTCAAAGCGGAGAAAGACTGTACCAAAATTGGTTAAATTGGGCAAAAGAATTTGATTTGCCACTTTCTCAATTGCTAGAACGGCAAAAAGAAAAGTTTATTAAATTGTGCTCTATGGAAAGAGATAATTGTATTAAACCACGAAAAGATATTTTTAATTATAAAATGATGAAATCATATTTTGTATATGCTTTTGATAGGCCACAAATAAACAATTTAGATGAAAATTTTAAAGAATTTATAAAAGTTTATCTTGAAAGTTTTGTTATGCCTAAATCAAATGAAGAATGGTTTGAACACATAAAAAAAGTGGCAGGAGAAAATGGTTTTGCCATTGACAATAAATTGTATAAACAAAATCCACAAGATTATAAAGGAAATATTGCAAAAGCTTGTTTGTATGCAAGATATGCTATTACTGGTCAGGAAAGCGGGCCGTCTCTTTACTATATTATAGACGCACTTGGTGAAGAAGAAACTAGAGAAAGACTAGCAAAAATACAAGAGATCTAAATTTTAACAATATATTTGATTTTTGAATAAGATTATAATATGGCAAAAGAAGAAAAAGGTTTAGAACTTTCTGGGAAAGAAATGGTCGCTCTTGCTGGGAGCATAGCAATATATTTGTCTTGTAAACTAACGCCGAGAGAAGTATGTCTTATGAGAACTTTCTTTCAATCTTTAGCGTCTAACCTTTCTACAATAGAATTTACGGATACTGTTTGTAAATCTAGAGAAAATTAAAAATAAAACGCTAGTTTTAGCGTTTTATTTTGATTTTTTTTAGAAATAAGTTATAATACATAAGAATTTGCAGGCATAATTTAGTGGTAAAATGTGTGCTTCCCAAGCATAATTCGCGGGTCCGATTCCCGTTGCCTGCTCCAAGATAATAGCTATTTTTTGTTTAAATTTGATTTTATTAAGTAAATAGTTTTTTTGTTCTAATGTTGAATTTAGATAAAAAAATGAAATATAACCGAGGCGTATCGCAGGTGTAGCGCGTATGTTTCGGGACCATAAGGTCGTGGGTTCAAATCCCACCACCTCGACCAAAAAAGGCAAGATTATAACTTGCCTTTTATATTTTAATCTAAAGTCTTTATATCTTATATACCCTTGCTTTCTGCTTCATCAGCATAATCATCACTTATGTTTTTTCTATAAAACTCTTCTCTTAGTGCTTTCTTTAATTCTTTTTTCAAAGAAGTTGTTTTAATGTTGTTTTTATATTCTTCTTTTTTCTTGTTAAATTTGTCGATAAGTTTTTGTTTCTCTACAGGGTCTATTGATTTTTGAATCTTATCTTCTAATTTTTCAAGCTCAAGTCGTTGATTTTGATATTTTTCGTAAATTTGAAATAAAATTTCTGCGAAATTTTGAACTAGATTATCGTATTTTGCATCTTTTGTAAATTTTATAGCAGATTTTTTTGTGATGTATTTTGTTACTGGTTTATCTGCTGCAAGAATCACTGCATTAAATTTATTGGCCGTTTCTTTTTGCTCTGGTGTAATTTTTTTAGATTTTTTCTTTCCAACACCATTTATAAACATTCCGTGGTACCCCACAATTTCTTTCGCTTTTCCAAGAATATTGCCACAAGTTAAGGTCTTTGGCATAGTTACATCTTTTATAAAAGAAGTTACTAATTTGGGCATAGGACCAGTTGCAAGACCTTTTTTTGTTTCATCTTCGTCTTTTGTTATCTCAAAAGAATCCTCACTGTCTTCTGTTATCTTTAAAGAATCTTCGCTAGCAACATCTTTCAAAAAGTTTATTTCTTTGCCTGAAATATCTTTAGCAATTTGTTTTATTTCTTCTAAGTTGTTTTCAAAAGCTCCGTTTGTTCGTAAGCCTTCAGTTAATGGATTTACAAAAGCGAACAATAAATCTGAGTTTATTTCTTTGCCATACAACTCGCAAAGTGTTAAGAATACTGCTTCAGAAGCAAAAACTTCATAACCCACACAAACTCTTTTTGCTTTTATTGTTTTTTCAATCATTTTTATTGCATAAGCAATGTAATTAGAATTTTCTGCCATATCAAAATTTTTTATAGCATCTTCAATTGAAACATCTTCAATCTCTTCATATGACTGAATTAGCGATTTATTATTGGCGATTTCATCAAAATAAAACATACTATTTCTAGATTTTTTCGTAACTCCAGTTCGGGAATAAGTTGCTTGATTTGATGTATATGTTAATTCAGAAAATATAGCATACTGTTTTAAAATTTCTTCTGCTTCAACTTTCCATTCTGAGTTGGTTTTCTCTAAAATATTTAAAATATTTTCCTTCAAAACTGGTTTTGAAGATTTTTCGGCTAAGCATGAAAAAACCTCAACGATTATTTGATCAAAAGCATCGGTTTTAGATGTTGTAATCTTATTTACTAAAACTGAAGCCAAAAGTAAATCCGTTAGGGAATCGGTATTTGCTGACAAATTTTGAAAATTTGTAACAAATTTTTCTGGCAAATCAATTTTGTTTAACCCAGACAAATAAACTATTTTTTGCAAAAGAGCTTTAGAATCTTTTATGCTTTTAATGGCATTGATATCCTTTTCTGTCAAAAAGTTTTCTTCGGCAATGTTAGTTGAATTATTATTTTTCTTTACAAAATAAACAAAATCATCTAGTTTTTCTGTTGCGCGAGGCTCATTTAGAAAGGAAAGCATATCATATGTGCAAGCATAGTTTTTTACATCTGGGCACAACAATTCTTTTGCTTTTGCATCAATTTCTTTTGGGTTATTAAATAAAGTTGTTAAGAATTCCTTTAAATTAACTTTCATATATCCCTCCAAAACATTTCTATAATTTCTATTATATTTTAGCACCTTTTTGTTTATTTTTCAATAGCAAATTTAAAAAAATAGCATAAAACACAGTTATTTTATATGTTTTATGCAAATTTTTGGCTATTTTAATCTAAAAATTGTTCCAATTTCTGTAGTCGCAACGTCAATTTTTACATCTCTTCCTTCTTCTATTCCGTCTTTTTGTAAAAAGTTGCAAGTTGTTGAATAGGCTAAAGATGGAGAATTATTTTCTTTACTTAAATGAGAAAGAACGAATTGTCTTGTCCCGCCGTAAGCAAGTCTTTCAAGTGCATCAGCGCTATCTATATTAGAAAGGTGACCATTTGGTCCATCAATTCGTCGTTTTAGTGACAAAGGATATTTTGTGCCTTTATATAATAAGTCCCTATCATAATTTGCTTCTAAATAAATTATTCGACTGCCCATGAGATTTGACAGTATTTTATCGTTAAAATGTCCTAGATCTGTGACAATAGACATTTTTTTGTCGCCTTCTTGTAAAGAAAAACCGTAACATGGTACATCATGAGGAAGACTAACAGGTGATATATATAAATCTTTAAATTCGAAACAGCCATCAAAAGACATTCTATTTTTTAATGAAATTTTCTTTAGTTTTTCGTTTAGACCAGTCCAAACATCATCATGCGCAAAAATAGGAATATCAAATTTACTTGCAAACACGTCTATCCCTTTTACATGATCACTATGTTCATGCGAAACTAAAATAGCTTCAATTTCGCTTGGATTGACACCTAAAATTTTTAATTTTTCAATCGTTTGTGAAGCAGTTATTCCATTGTCTATCAAAATTTTTGTATGGTTGGTTTCTATAAAAGTGGCATTGCCATCGCTTCCAGAACTCAAATTAACAATACGCATGCTAAAATTTTAGCACAAACAAATAAAAAAATCAATTTACAAAAAGAAATTTGTAAAAATTTGTCTAAGAAAAGCGGGCTCAGCTACAATAGCGGTCGAAGATGATTTTAGAGCAAGTACGCTCATCATCCAAACGCATAAGCAAAAAAGTGCTATACCCACAATCAAGAAAATACGATTTTTCACATTTTCATTTTAACATTTTGCTAGATGAAAATTATTATAGAAAACATGTCAAATTGCTTGAAAAAACGCGTGTTTTGTCAAATATTTTATTTTGCTTGACAAAATTTTTGCGCTATTATAAAATTTGTTAACTAGGAGAATAAAAATGAAAGAAAAATTTTATATTACTACGCCAATTTATTATCCAAGTTCTAAATTGACTATTGGAAATTGTTACACCACTATCATAGCAGACACAATTGCTAGATTTAAAAAGAAACAAGGCAAAGATGTTTTTTACATGACAGGAACTGATGAACATGGACAAAAAATTTTTGAAGCGGCAAAAAAATCAGGGAAAGATGTAAAACAACATTTGGACGATATTGTTTTAGATACACAAAATTTATGGAAAATGTTAAATGTCAATTACGACAAATTTATAAGAACAACAGATAATGACCATGTTTTAGCAGTAAAGAAAATTTTTAATAAATTATATGAAAAGGGTTATATATACAAATCAACATACAAAGGTCTTTATTGCTTGCCTTGTGAATCTTTTTGGACTCAAAGTCAACTAATTGATGGCAAATGTCCAGATTGTGGCAGAGAAGTTCATGAACAAGAGGAAGAAGCATACTTTTTTAAGCTTTCTGAATTTTCCAATAAACTTTTAAAACTTTACAAAGACAATCCAGAATTTTTACTACCAAGCAGTAGAGTTAACGAAATGGTTAACAACTTTATAAAACCAGGGCTTGAAGATTTGTGCGTTAGTCGAACAAGCGTAAAATGGGGAATCTCAGTTGATTTTGATCAAAAGCATACTATTTATGTTTGGATAGATGCCCTTTCAAACTATATTACTGGTTTAGGATATTTATCAGAAAATGATAGTATGTTTAAAAAATATTGGCCTGCAGATCTACATTTAATAGGTAAGGACATTGTGCGTTTTCATGCTATCATCTGGCCGGCAATTTTAATGGCGCTAGATCTTCCTTTGCCAAAACAAATTTTCGGACATGGCTGGTTATTACTAGGAGGAGACAAGCTTTCTAAAAGCAAAAAATTAAATACGGTTGAATGCACGGATCCAAGAATTTTGGTCCCACGTTATAGCGCAGATGCAGTAAGATATTATTTGCTGAGAGAAATTCCTTTTGGTTCAGATGGAAATTACTCTACAGAAGCATTTTTAAATAGATATAATTCGGATTTATGTAATAATTTTGGAAACTTAGTATCTAGAACTTTTTCAATGTTAAAAAAATATTTCAACCTTATTATTCCAGAAGCAAAACAATATGGAGAAAATGAAATTGCTCTTCAAAATAAGGCGTTGAAAGAAAAAGAAAATGTTATTAAATACATGGAAGTTTACGATGTCTCAAAAGCAATAACGTCTATATTTAACATTTTCTCAGAGGCAAATACTTATATTCAACTTGCTCAACCTTGGGCAGTTGCCAAAGATGAAAATAGGCAAGATGAATTAAAAGCGATTTTAAGAACTTTGCTAGAATGTATAAGATTAGGCTCTGAGTTTCTCGAACCATTTATGCCAGAAAAAGCGCAAAAAGTTTTAAATGCTCTGGGGATAAAAAACAGTGAGTTTGAAGGTCTTGATAATTTTACAAACTTAAAATCCGGTCAAAAAGTTGAGGACATTTCAATTTTGTTCCCAAGACTAGATGTCGAGAAAGAAATAAATGAACTAGCAGAATTGTGTTAAAAGCACAATTCTTTTTTTACATTATTTTGCAAAGAAGGCAGGCTAGTATTGAGCCTACTATAGAGCAAATTAAAGCCACAGGAATTGCATACAAGAGTTTTTTTACTTTTGTTTGAGACATATAAATTGTTGTTACATAAAAAATAGTTTCGCTACAGCCTAAAATTACACACGCACATCTTGAAATATAACTATCTGCACCATAAGTTAAAAGCACGTCATTTAAAAGTGCATAACTTCCTGAACCGGTAAATGGTCGCAAAAGTACCAACTCGATAAGTTCGGTAGGAATACCTAAAAGATTAAAAATTGGACTTGTAAAGTCTGCAAGCAAACTAGTTATTCCGCTTGTCCTAAGCAAAGAAACTGCAATCATTATTGCAGCAATATAGGGAAAAATATCTACAACAAGAGGTATAGATTTTTTTGCTCCGTTAATAAATGTATCATAGCAGTTTACTTTTTTTGCATGTGCATATAAAAAAATAAAGAGAAAAAGAATTGGCAAGATATACAAACTCATTTTTCACCCCTTTTAAAAAGTTTTGCACATAATTTAACTAAAAATATTGCTAATATGGTTGTAAAAATTGTCGTTATTAAAGTGGGCAAAATTATGTCAGCAGCAGAGGTAGAGCCAGCTGCTTGTCTAAGTCCTATCACTGTCGTAGGTAAAAGTTGAATAGATGTCGCATTTATTACGATTAGCATGATCATTGCAGTAGAAGCAACAGGGGAGCCAGTATCCATTTGCTTTATTGCTTTTATTGCCAACGGTGTAGAGGCATTGCCAAGCCCTAACATATTTGCAGATATATTCATTGCAATAAGTCGTTCTGTCAATGGGTCGTTTATATTAAAAACTTTTTTTATTATTGGGTGAAGCACTCTTGCCAGCTTTTCGCTTAAGCCACTTTTTTCTACTAATTCTAATATACCAAGCCAAACAGCATATACCGCACATAGTTCAATCGACAAAGTTAAAGCGTCTTTGGAAGAGTCTAGCATTTGTGATAACACAGAGCCCGGATCAGTCCAAAGTAAAAAGCATATTGACAAAATTATCATACATAGCCAAATTTTGTTCATGTAATTATATATTCGTAAAAGGTAGCAATTATAATTAAAGAAAATCTTTATTTTTAAAGGTTTGACTTTTTTCAAAATTTAATTAAAATTTGTTTAGGAAGGAAAATTTATTATGTTTATTGATACTCATGCCCATCTTACCGATATTCTTTTTGATAATGATATAGAAAAAGTTTTAAAACATTCGTACGAGCTCGGTGTTGATTTTGTTATAACTTCAGGTTTCAATCTCAGCTCTTCTTTAAAAGCGGTTGAGTTTGCAAATAAGTACAAAAATGTTTTCGCTTCTGTTGGAATCTATCCTGAATATGCTGAAGAGGCGGACGCTTTGGGGCTAGCAAAACTAGAAGAAATGGCAAAAGATGGAAAGGTTGTTGCCATAGGCGAAATAGGTATGCAATTTACGGAAGGAGCACCCAAAAAAGAAATACAAAAAAAGGCTTTTTTGATGCAACTAGAGCTTGCGTATAAGTTAAAAAAGCCGGTAATAATACATTGTCGCGAAGCGATTGGCGATATGATAGAGATATTAAATCAAAATAAAAATCTTTTAGAATTTGGCGGAACTATGCATTGCTTTTCAGGTAGCAAAGAAAGTGCTTTTCAACTTATAAAACTAGGATTAAATATATCGGTTGGTGGAGTTTCGACTTTTAAAAACGCGCAAAATTTAAAGGAAACTTTAAAAGTTATTCCATTAGACAAAATACTTTTAGAAACAGATTGCCCTTATCTTACCCCTCATCCGTTTAGAGGAAAAAGAAACAGCCCAGAATTTATACCAACAATTGCAGAAAACTTAGCAAAATTAAAAGGTATAAGTGTAGAAGAGGTTGCAGTTCAAACAAGTTTGAATGCTCAAAAATTATTTTGTTTAGGAGGAAGAAATGCATAATTTTAAAAAAAAGTTTGGGCAAAATTTTATATCTGATACAAATCTTTTAAAAGCTATAGTCGCCGACGGCGAAATTTGTAGCGAAGATGAAGTTTTAGAAATAGGAGCAGGAGCAGGGGCTTTAACAAAACAACTTTCTTTATTTGCGAAAAAGGTCGTTGCATATGAAATCGATAAAGAACTCGAAAATCAATTAAAGGCTTTAGATTTAAAAAATGTTAAATTTATTTTTAAAGACGCTTTAAAAGAGCCAATTGAAAAAATAGAAGAAAACTTTGAAAATAAATATAAATTAGTTGCAAACTTGCCCTATTACATAACCTCGCCACTTATATTTAAATTTTTGGAACAAAGTAGCAAAATAGAAAGTTTGACTATAATGGTGCAAAAAGAAGTTGCCGAGCGCATAACAGCAAAAAATGGTAGCAAAGATTATGGCATTTTATCTATAATGTGCAATTTTTACTGCCAGCCAAAAATCACTCGCATTGTAGGAAAGCAAATGTTTTATCCAATGCCAAAAGTGGATTCTGCTGTTGTCACAATGAAGAAAAAAAACAATTTTGCGAATGTGGACGGCAAAGAATTTTTTAATTTTATAAAAAAATGTTTTTCTATGAGGAGAAAAACTTTAGCAAACAATTTGCAAGGTTATAAAAATTTGTCAAAAAATGAAATTGCAATCAAGTTAAAAGATTTTGATATCGGCAAAAGACCAGAAGACTTTTCTTTAGAAGAATTTTTGCTTATGTTTAAGCAATTTTAGAATTTATAAATACTAATTGTAAAATATTGTTGATATTTGTATTTTTTTTTGGTATAATGTAAAAAATAGATGTTGATAGGGGGAAGTTTGTGAACGCATTTTCATTACTAAATGGAATGAGTGTTTGGGACACTTTAGGAACGCTAGTTGATGTCATTCCAAAAGTTATTTATTTGCTTTTTGCTTGTATAGCAAGCGCTGTTGATGCTATGCAAATGTTGGTTCGCAGACTCTGTGGATTAGATGTTTATTATGTAAACGGCTCTTCGGTAGAACTTCAAGACCCACTTACAGAATTTATAAACGGAATTTTAGGTATTGGCAATAGTTCTGGGACAATGCAAGCGCTAAATACAACTTTTTGGTCACTTGCAATTTTTGCTTTAATTCTTCTCGCTTTAACTTCAATTGTTGCAATCATAAAATCGCACTATAATGAAGATTCTGGAAAAACAAACCCAACAAAAATCATTTATAATGCAATAAAATCTGCTATAACTTTTGTTATTGTGCCTGTTGTGGTTGTTATCGGTTTTCAATTATCAAGTTTGCTTTTGAGAACGTTAGATAATATTACTGCGGGCGCAACAAGTGAAGAGTCTTTGTCAGGAATTTATGGTTCTAATGCTATGGCAGAGTTTGTTCCTAGCGGGACAAGGAATGGAGAGAATATTTACACCTCTTATGAAATGTTTGGAATAGGTGCCCCTGCAACAAATTCACCAATTTTTGGTCAAATTTTTAGATCTGCTGCTTATAATTGTAATAGAGTTAGAACAGGAAAATATTCAGTCTCTCAAATAAAAGAAAGTGTTTTAAGTATGAACGTTTTGGGAGAAGGCCCGGGATTTGAAAGCGCAGAAGATCAGTCTGAGTATTTGGCTTATCAAATTGATTATGCTTTTATTAATAATTTGCAATTCAAAACAGGGGTTAAATATTATGACTTAAAAGAGCAAGCCTGTGATTATGGTATGTATGTCAAATTGTTGGATTTAGCAAATGTTACAACGATAAATCATTTTTCAAAATATAATACTTCTTTAATTTGGATTTATTATGATTTGTGGAATTTCAACTTTATAATTGCTTTTGCAGGTGCCTTGTCTTGCTTTGGCATTATGATATCTATCATAATAGGCCTTATGATGAGGTTAATTAAATCTGCAGCGATGTTTTTAATTTATCCTCCTTTACTGGGATTAGCACCTATGGATGAATTTAAAGCTTTTAAATCTTGGTCAAATGAATTTATTAAACAAATTCTTTCCGCATTTGGAGCAATTGTTGGCATAAACCTTCTGTTTTTAATATTGCCTTTTGTACAATCTATTTCTTTCTTTAATAATTACTTTTTAGATTCAATAGTTAATATAGTATTTTTGGCTACAGGGCTAATTATGGCAAAAGATTTTATCAGTCTCGTGTCTGGGTTTGTCGGTGGAGGAGATGTGTTCTCTACGGGGGAAGGAGCTAAGAGTAATGTTGCAAAAACAATAGGCTCGGGAACAAAACTTGCAGTTGGTGCGGGAGCTGTAGCAGCTGGAACGCTTGGGCTTGGAGGAGCTGTCGCTGTAAAGGGATATTTTAGGCACCGTGCAAAAAAAAGATTGAAAGATTTAAATAATGAGTATAGTGAAAATCAAAATAAGATAGAGCAAACAAATAACGAAATGAAAAATAATCAGCAAAAACTTGACAATGCTAAAGACGATGCAAGAGAAAGAGCTCAAAATGATTGGATAGCAAGAAATAAGGAGGATATTAATTCTAGAGTTGCTGCTGATGTAGATTTACAAATGTTACAAATGGAAGCGTTCGACAATGCAAAGAGAAAAGGAAAGTCGGACGATGAAGCTAACAATATTGCATATTCTGCCGTTGAGGAAGAAATAGCCAAGAAAGATAAAAAGTGGGCAAGAAGAAAACAATCGTATATTGATTCTGAAGTGGATAGAGATGACTCAGTTCAATTCTATAGCAGCGAAATAGATCAAAACAAAGAGCGTATTTCCAAACTCAATGAGATGCAGAAAGAATTGAGCGAAAAAATACAGACCAAAGCTTCAAGAAATTATCTTCATGAAGATGGTTCTGGTACTGCAAAAGGCGCAGCACTTATGCTCTGGAATACAGCGCGAATGGTCACTGGACCACTAAAACTTTTTGCAAAAGATGTTTCAGCGAGTCTAAATGTTGACAAATTATCAGGCCAAATTAAACAATTATCATTGGCTGCAAGAGGTAAAGATGCTCAAGGAAATGATGCGGTTAAGAGACGAGTTTATGAACCTTATGGTGGATATAAAGCGCGTCAAGAGAAACGTAAAGAGCTTGAGAAAGAGGCTAGAGCTTTGGGTAAGGCTGGAAACGAGATTGCTGATTATGTAAAGAAGGGCATGAAAGAAGCGTTCAGCAAAGGATCTATTCAGTTGGGCAAGACAATTGGAGAAGCACTTTACAAAGCATTCCCTGGAGCAAACATTGCTTCTGCCCAAACTAAGTTTACTGGTGATAAATTACAACAAGAACAACTTAAAGCGACACAAAAACAAACAGCGGCTTCCGAAGAAACTAGCAAGAAAATTGACAAACTTATTTCAACAATGGAAAGCTTTGTTAAAGCTCGCGAATAAATTGAAGCTTAAAACAAATTATATTGTTTAATTAAAACCGAATTTATAAATTTAAACGAAAACATTAAAGATATTTCTTTAATGTTTTTTTCTTGATTTAGAAAAAAAATTTTGCTAAAATGAAATTATGAAAAACGCAAAGTATATTTATAGTGCAGTAAGCAAAGAAGGTCTTATAAATGATGAAAAAAAGCAATTCGCTTTTGTTGGTAGAAGCAATGTCGGAAAAAGTTCTTTAATAAATTCTTTGACAAATGTAAAAGGTTTAGCAAAGACTTCTAGAACACCTGGTCTTACAAAAATGGTAAACTATTTTTTGATAGATGAGAAATATTATTTTGTGGATTTACCCGGTTACGGATTTGCAAAAACTGCTCAAAGCAATAAAAATATTTGGGCAGATGTTGTTGAAAATTACTTTATAAGCAATCACTCAATAGTTATAGTTTTTGTTTTAGTCGATATAAGGCATGTGCCGTCAAAAGAAGATAAACAAATGCTAGAATATTTGGTTTACAATAATATACCTTTTAATATTTTAGCAACAAAATCGGATAAAATTGCAAAAAGCAAAATCAAGCAATATCTTGAAATTATCGCTAAAAATTTAAATGTTAGAACAGAAATAATAAAAGCGGTAAGCAGTCAAAATCAGTATGGGATTGATGATTTAAGAAATTATATAGAAAGCAAAATAGAGGTCACAAAAAGTGTTTGAACTAAAAGTTGAAGATTTTGGGTTTAATGGCGAAGGAATTGTCCATATAAATGGAAAAGTTGGGTTTGTAAAATATGTTTTACTCGGAGAGAAAATACTAGCTGAAGTTTTAAAGGAAAATTCTAGATATTATGTTTTACAATTAAAAGAAGTTTTGTCAAAAAACAAGTTTAGAGTAAATCCTTTATGCCCTTATTTTGGCAAATGTGGCGGATGTGACTTTCAACATATCAGTTACAAAAAGGAAATCGAAATTAAAAAAGAAATATTGTCTAGACAGCTTGCTAAAATAGGGATAAAAACAAACATCATTTGTAGTGCTAGTGACGAGTATTTTTATAGAAACAAAATAAGGTTATATCCCTCAAGCCAAGGTTTAGGTTATCATACTGATAGCAAAATTATAACCATTGAAACATGTAAAATTGCTAGACCATTTATAGACGAAAACATTAAGGCAGTGAATGATTTTTCAAAGCCATATCTAAATATTATAAACTATGTAGAAATAAGGACTGATGACAAAAAGATTTTAATAAATTTCTTCGTAAAAGAAAGATTTAATGCAAATTTTGAAGAATTGTCAAAAAATATTAAATGCAACCATGGTATTTATCAAACTGTAAATAACAAAAGTTTTCATTGTTATGGTGAGTCATCTTTAGAATATAGTCAAGAGCTAAAAATAAAACCGACATCTTTTTCACAAATAAACAACAAAATTGCAATTTCTCTTTATAGAAGATTGTGTGAAATTGTTAAAGATAAAGTTGTTGCTAATTGCTATAGTGGAGCCGGACTTTTAAGTTTACAAATGTTGCAATCTGGAGCAAAACAAGTTTATGGCATAGAGCTAGGTTTAAGCGAACATTTAGATGCGCAGGAGCTTAAAAATAAAACTAAGCTTAATAGTTTAATCAATCTAAAAGGGGACTGTGCAAAAGTTTTGCCAAAGATATCTAGAAAAATTGATTTAATTGTTGTAGATCCACCAAGAGCAGGTTGTGATAACTTAGTAATTGAAGCTATTAAAGACTCTTCGGCAAAAGAGATGGTTTATATTTCGTGCAATCATGCAACTTTTGCTAGAGATTTAAAAAGACTTGAAAATTATAGTTTAGAGAGAATTGAACTATTTGATATGTTTCCAAAAACTGCCAATTTTGAAATTTTTGCATACCTTAGGCGAAAATAGCTTTTTTATTTTTTATAATTGTGTTATACTAAAGACAAGGAGTTAGATAATGGCGCACGGATTAAGACCTAAAGTTATTGAATATCAAGAAGCATTTGATCGTTTTGTCGAAGAACGTAAAATCATAAATAATTCACTAGAAAAAGGCAATGTGCAACAAGCATTTGAAAATCTTAAAAGAAAAGCAATGCAAAACGATGCAGTTGCAATGGATGTTATTGCATATTATTACAAATCAGGAATAACAAATTTTTTAAAGGAAGATTATAAAAAATATTTGTATTGGGAACTTCTTGCTTGTTCTAAGGGGAATAATTTTGCTATTGATAAAATGCAATTTTTATTTAATAACGCCTACGATACAATTTTAGATGATGAAGATTTTGATCGTATTGCTTATCTTAATGATTTAAAAGAGGACTCATTTTTGTATTTTTTAGGAAAAGAAATTGCAAAAACGATGGTAAAAAAATACAAAATAAATGCAGAAAATTTGCTGGAGACAAAAGATGAATACAATCCTTTTAAAAACGAACTTCTTATTGAGTTTAAAAAAGATTTAGACAGTGAAATACCAATAGTTATCGAAAAACTCAAATAATTTGTTGAAAAAATAAAAATGTAGCAATAAAGCTACATTTTTTTAGTGAATAAAATATTTATAAATAAAAACTGAAACATATAAATTTGTTATTTTATTTATTTTAAAAAAATATTTTTGCTTAGAACAAGCCTATCATAAATTATATGTTCTATTTTATCACAATTTTGGCTGGTCTTTGCTAAATTTATTAAATTTAAAATTAACGAGTTTTCGCACCCAAGATAATATAAAAATAATCTTGTTTTGTCTCTATAAGGCACAGTTACTTTTGGTGGTATAGTTTGATAAATTTCTTGCATGGATTTAATTTGTTTGCAAGTTAAAGAATATAATCTTGATGTATTCAAAAACCCCCCAAGACAAAAAAGGCTTCTGCATACTAGCGCAAAATCTGTTAGGGCATTTTGGACAAGATTTTTATCGTCAGTAGCTCTAATCAATTTAAATTCATTATCACTAAATGCTTTTAAATATTCTTTTGCAAGTTTTTCGTATTCATCTATTGTAAGAATTTTATCATCTTCATACAACATAAAAAACCTCTGTGATTATTTATTCGCAAAGGTTTTAATATGTGATATTTTTTATTTAAAATCTATCAAAAGGATTTCTAGGCTTTAAAACAATTTTATTTCTTCTTTCAACATCATAGAAGATTTCTTCCCCATTAAGTCGCTTTGATAGAGCTATTGGTCTTTGTGCTGGATCTTTTATCATGCATTTGGTTTTAAAGAACGGTGTCATGCTTGCTTTTACAATATCTTTACCAAATACTTTAGCTACAACAGTAAATTGAGGCAGAGTGCGAAGCTCGCTTTTATCTACAAGTGGACGACGAGATCTTTGAATGCTTTTGTTATAAGTCGTTCCCGCATCTCCTTTATCAGACTTAGAAGAGCTTTCTTCTTCATGGAATACTGTTGTTTCGCCACAGGCTTCAGAAAAAGCTTGGATAGTTGAAGGGTCTTCTGATCCCAAGAATATTTCTGTTTGGAAATTGCCTCTTATATTTACAGCTTCATCCGCACCATATTTGATATCAAGTTGTTTGTAAGATTGTAATACAATTTCAATAAAAATATTTCTAGACCTACTAACTGTAACCATTTGACCAAAATTTTGAAATTTCGGCATGTTACCAAATTCATCAAGAATGAAATATACCGGTCGTGGCAATGTACCTGTCTTTTTTGTTTTAGGATTATAGGTCCTATTTGCAAGGTCAACTAGGTTTTTATAAAGTTGGCTTAAACACAGTACAGCAAGAGAATGTCTTTCAGCTTTGTGATCTGGAATTCTTAAAAAGAAAGCTGTCGGTGCTTTTGGTATTTCTTCAAATTTTAAATCTGTAGCGCTGGTCATATAAAGAATTCCGTCATCAGCAAGAGCCCCTATAGTTGTGCCTAATTGACCAAGAAAGGATCTTTGAGTAACAGAACTTGTTCCACAAATTGTATTCATTAAAGCATGTACATTTGAGTTGATTGGATCACGACCTTCAGAATATGCTGTTAATGTTTTTAATGCACTATCTCTGTCGGACATTGTCGCATCTCTTATGGTAGCAATTTTATATAAATTGTAAAAATTAAATTTTTCTTTTGTCATGCCTAAGCGTGGATCGCGAGAATCTTCCATCATTGCCTGCATTATTCCAAGAACGAAATCTTGACAGCCTCTTGACCATGAAGGATCTTTTGCACCCTCATCAACAGGGGAGATTGCCATAGCAATGTTTCGCAGCTCGCTTTTTGCCTCATCTTCTAGCTGACATCTTCTTGCTTCAAGCTCTTTTTTCAAAATCTCATTGTTGGGAAACGCTTTTCCTTCAAATCCAAACCATGTATTTTCGTACTGAATTCCATCTAGTTCTTCTTTTGAAAATTTTTTGTAACCTACTTCTTCTGGAGAAATATCGCTAAATTTTTTAACTTCCGACGATAAATTTCCTGCTTTTTGATATAAATCAAAAGCGTGCTCCATTGGGTTCCACCTTGAAGAAGAAAAAGGTTGCTCTAGGTCAAGGACCATTATTCGGTATCCTTCTTTTTTCAAAACGTTTGCGTTATCTGTATATAACTCGCCTTTTGGGTCAGAAATAACCATACTAGGTTTTTGCCCACTATGAGCAAATATCCTTATAGTTGGATCGGCAAGGACTTGAGTTTTACCAGTACCTGTTGTACCCAATACTAATGCATGATTTTCTTTTTTCATACAAATTTTGTAAACGCCGTTTTCTTCTTTGTTATAAAAAACAAATCCGGTCTCTTTAATAGAAGGCAGTTGATTCCATGTCGTAAATATAAGTTTTTTATCATTTTTTAGATCGGATTCTGTCATAAAACGAGAATCGTGTGCAATTTCAAATTCTTGCCCAGTGGTTGTTTTACCTTTATTGTTATATTTTTCATTTTTAACTTTTGTTGTTAATCCTAACACTATTCCGCATAAAAAACCAAAGCCCATCAGTGCAAAGTTAACAGAATTGCTTAATGCGTCTTTTATTTCAATTGTTGGTTGATTTACGGAGTATATTATAGCAAAGCCTATTCCATAACCTAAAATCGCAAATAATAAAGCAAAAATCAATGTCAATCTAAGTTTTTTCATACCATAGCTCCTTAGTTTTAGAATAACATTTTTTTAATAAAAAATCAATCATAATTAAAAAAATGTAAAATTTATATAAATTATGGTGCTTTAAAATATTCATGCAGAAAAAAAGTTGATTTTTTTTTGCATTTAGCTATAATTAAAAATAAACAAAAAAGCTTTGACAACAAATTTGTTTTTTATTCAATTTATGCGTCTATGGTGAAGTGGATATCACAATCGACTTCGGAACACATATTTTGGGGTTCGATAATCCCCATAAAAAAATATCGTTTTTGCTCCACTAGCTCAACTGTATAGAGCATTGGTCTTCGGAACCAAGGGTTGGGGGTTAGAATCCCTCGTGGAGC
>CALVNT010000036.1 GCA_944349925.1 uncultured Clostridia bacterium | reverse complement strand
TGTTTTAGATGAACGGGCAATAAGTTTTGCGCTTAAAACTCGAAGACAAAATTTGGACAATCTTATTGCTGAAATTGATAAGCAAAATGAACAAATTTATAACAAAATGATTAAAACAGAAGTTGATAAATTAAAGGAGGCACTATGTTAGTGAAAGATGTTATAGCTCTTGCTTGTGATTTTACAGACAACAGCGCGCTAGGGGACAAAATCCGCTTATCACAAGATTTGACAGATGATGAGCAGGCGCAAATGGATATTTATCTTAAATGTTTCAATCTTGTCAACAATGAAATTGCAAGTGAATTTGTGCCAATAAAAAAAATAGAGCAATTTGATGTTGAAAGTGGAAAAGTATTATTTTCAAAATTTTCAAATAAACCTTATAAAATTTTATATGTTAAAAATAGTTTAGGCAAAAAAATGAGATTTAAAGTTTTTCAAGACCATATCGTAGTTTTTTGCAAAAAAGCAATTATTGCATATACAATTTTGCCAGAAAATTTGACTGCTACTGATATGGTAGAAACATTTATTCCAGAGCGAATTTATGCTTATGGACTTGCACGGGAATATTTGTTTTTTAAGGCCATGTTTGATGATGCTGAAATATTTGAAGAGCGCTTCAAAAACAGCTTAGAAATTATATGTCGAGCAAGTGTCCATTCAAAAATGCCTCGGAGGAGGTGGATTTGATGTTTTATAAAAATAAACTTCCAACAAAACAAACTTTAAAAAAAGACTTTAAGTTTGATATGTTTTCATCGCCTATTCAAACTGAAAAAGATGAGAGTTTGTGCAATTTTAATTTGACAAAAGTCTGTTACAATTTTAGAACCAGTTCGGGCGCACTTGTTGATGGATATGGGTTTGAAGAATTTAAAAGTCCTTTAAGCAAAAATGACCTTGAAAATGAGAGCGTTGTTCAACTGCGTGGTAATGAAGTGACTGCACTTTGGGACTTTGAGTGGTATGATAGCCAAAGTGATGAAAATAAATATTATAATATGTATTTCAATGACGAAATGAAAGTTTGTTATGACAATTTATTCGACTCTCGTCCTACTACGCTTTTAGTTAATACAAACTTTACTGAGACGCCTTTAGCGTTTAAATATAAAGTATCCGGCACAGATTCGTTGCTTTTATCTGGTAAGGGCGAAAATCTTTTGGCTTTGGTAGGGCAAGCAGAATATAGAAGTGACTCCGCTCCGCTTTTGATTTCAATTTGTTCTCATTATGGCAAAGTATTTGCGATAACTGCCGAAGCTAGAGGACGACTAGTTTACAGTGATAATCTAAATATTTTACAGTGGAGCGATGAGCTTACAAAAAACCTCGATTTTTCTGATGAAAGAGGAAATTTGACTAAAATTATAGCTTTCAATGACTATTTGTATTTATTTAGAGAATATGGAATAACCAAAATTTCAGAATATTCCTCGGATAGTGAGTTTTCTATAAGTCATTTATATCAATCTGATAGTTATATTTATCCAAACTCTATTGCTCAAAGAGGAGATAAGATATTTTTCTTAGAAAAATCTGGGCTAAAAAGTTTTAATGGCTCTTCTGTAAAAAATATTGATTTGCCAGAGTTAAAATTGCTTTCCGCTTATAACAACGATTGCTATGGACATTGTTTTGAGGGCAAATATTTTTTAGCTTGCAAAATAAACTTTGAAAACGACTTAATTAGTGGAAAAAATAACGCACTTTTAATATACGATGAAAATAATTCACATGTAGATATTGTTAAAGGTGTTGATATTCGTTCCATGCTTGCACTAAACAACCCTTATAAATCAAAACTTGTTGCATGTTTTTATAATGATTATAAAGGAAAAATAGGGCAGTTGTGTGTCGGAAGTAAAAATTTTGACAAAATTTTGCCTTCAATTTGGCAAAGTGTAAAAACACAGCTTGGATATGATGGCAAAATGAAAAAAGTTTATGCATTTGAAATTAAAACTGCTTTCCCGTGCAGTGTGCAAATTTCAAGTGATAGAGAAAATAAAACATTTTCTTTGTCAGGAAGTGATAAATTGCAAAAAATAAATACAAATATTTATGGTAAAGAATTTAGCGTTGCTATCTCTTGTCAGGGGCAAGCCGAAATTTCTTCTTTTATGCTTAGCGCAAGGGTCGAAGAATAAATTTAATTTTACTTTATAAGTTAAGGTAATTTCAATAATTTTATTTTTTTAAACTATTTACAATTATAAATTTTTTGCTAAACGAGATTTTTTACACGGAGGTGCTATGAAAATTTCAACTTTTAGAGAAGAAGACTTAAAAAGGTTAGTATGGAATTTTGGGAAGAATTTTTAAGGGTTGTAGTAAGCAACGGAATTTTTGCTATTCTTTTTGTGTTTCTGTTTTTTTGGCAATTAAAGGACAGCGAAAAAAGGGAGGAAGCTTATCGTGAAACTATCGCTGAGCTTACTCTGCACATGAGCATTATCGAAAAAATTCAACAAGATATTGACGAAATAAAAGAAATTTTACAGGAGAGTGAAAATGAAAGACAAGATGAAATCTTATAGTTTTTGGACCGCACTTTCAGGTGCCACAGTTGTGCTTTTGCAGGCACTTGGCGACTGCTTTGGTTTTTCTGTGCAAAGTGAAGTTGTTTCGGGAATTATTATGGCTGTTGCTGGAATTTTAGTGGTATTTGGCATCGTGTCAATGCCAAACAAATCTCAAAATGAAAACAAAGATTCTGTAAATGAAGAAAACAAAGAGTTAACTGAAGATAACTTAGAAATAAACCAAGTGGAAAATGCGAATAAAAGTGAAACAAATGCTACAAATGATGAAAATTTGGCAAAATAAACTATTTATATTTAAAAGCAGGAAATAAAATTTTCCTGCTTTTTTATTTCTATTTGGAAATTTTGACAAAAAATACGAAAATTTTTCATTTTTATTTTTGGTTTTATATAAAATTTGTTAAAATTTGATTTGTGAAAAAGGTTATAAACTTTCGTTATCCATTTTATTGCTTTTTGGCTTTGTTGTTTGGTGCTGTGGTTGCCAAATCTCTTTATGGCGGAGTGATTGAAAGTCTAATATTAGTTATTTTTAGTTTAGTTTTTATTTCTATAGTGGCAATTTGTTATAAAAAATTTATTCCTTTTATAATGGTTGTGATTTTCTTCTTTGCTGGAAATGGTCTTTTCTTTTTGGGTTTAAATTCTTATTTTAGCAAAAGCTTTGAAGGTGATTGTAGCATTGTTGGTAGAGTTTGTGATACAAGTTTTGTAAAAGAAGATTATTATAGCAATGTCATTATTGAAAATGTGACCATAAACGGTGAAAGCACCAAAAATATTAAACTTTTTATAAGTGGCAAAAGTGATGTGGAAGTCGGAGATATTATTGCTTTTGAAAGTGAAGTTGAAAATATAAGTCTCTTCACTTTGGGAAATTTTAACTCTTCGTTTTATAGAAACAATATCGGGTATAGTTCTTCTATACAAGCTAGTGATATTGTAATTACAAAAGGACAACTAAATATTGATGAGAGTTTTCGTTTAAAGGTTAAAGACGCACTGTTTTCTAGCATGAGTGAGGATAATGCATATATTGCTTATGCCGTTTTGTTTGGAGACAAAAGCATGATTGATGACGAAATTACGCAAGTTTATCGTAGTAGCGGAATTATCCATGTTTTGACTGTCAGTGGTTTACATATTTCCTTTATTGTCGGCGTGCTAATGCTTTTTATGAAATTATTTAAAGCAAATAAATTTGTTTCTATGATAGTAATGAGCATTATTCTTCTTTGTTATTGTTATCTTTGTGCTTTTTCGCCATCTGTCGTCAGAGCATCTATTATGGCTATTATTTTGTGTTTAGCAAAAATTTCTAACCGTCCTTATGATGGTCTTAATTCGCTCGCAATAGCAGGATTTATAATTGTTCTAGCAAGACCACTTTCTGTGGTAGATATCGGATTTTTAATGTCCTTTTTCTGCGTAATGTCAATTTTGCTTTTAGAAAAACCATTTTCTAGACTTTTATCTAAAATTATGCCAAATAAAATTGCCCAACTTATTGCTGTTTCAGTTTCTGCTCAAATTGGAATTTTACCTTTTGTTTCGTCATTTTTCTCAAACTTTAACTTTTTATCAGTTTTTGCAAACTTAATTGTTATACCAATTTTCTCTTTTGTTTTTCCACTTCTCTTTGTTATGGCATTTTTAGTGGCTATTTTTCCTTTTATTAGTCCTATTTTTGTGATTTTTAATTTCTTTTTCAATTTGATTTTTGCTATTGCATCATTTTTTGCAAGTTCATCATTGCAAGTCCCGCTTAAACCATTTTCTTTATCTTTAAGCGCTTTTATTGTGATTTTTCTTTTTGTTCTTTCAAGTTTCTTTGTTGTAAAACCTTTGTACCGTTTGTTAGTGGCAGGCATTGTTTCGCTCGGTCTTGCTCTATCTATAATTTTGCCAAATGTTGATTTTAACACCTTTACATCAATGTCTTTTGTAAATAGTTATAACGGGCCAATGATTGTATTGACATCTAAAAACGGTGATAGTTTATATTATGGAGACGATTACTACTATCAAACCTTTTCTGAACTTGATAAAAAATTTTCTGTTGATTATTATTTAGCAGACAGTCTTTCTTCTTCTGATTGTGAAAAATGGAAAGATTATGGCGCAAAACTGTTGCTTTCAAGCATTGTTGACGAAAGTGATGAATGTCAATTACAAGTAAAAGAGGAAGCAATTTCAGTTGGCAGTTTTACCTTATCTTTTTATGAGCAAATGTACACCATCGAATATGACGATTTGAAAGTACTTATTGCTTGCAATGCAAAAAATTCAAGTTTTAGTTTGATAAACTTTTCTGAGTATGATATTATATATTTAGGTGATAATGTGCTAAACGAAAAAGTTTCGCCTATTGCGATAACTAATTCTCAAAAAGATTTTTCATCTTATTCTTTTGATAGTTATGGCAATTTTGGTTTATATGGAAAAGATTTAATGCTAAGGAGGCTAGATTGAAGACTTTAAAGGCTAGGCTGAATAAAGAATTAAAAAACGCATACCTTCTTGAAGGTGATGACCTGTATTTATTTGATAAGGCTTTTTCTATGATTAAAAAAGCTTGCAATCTATCTATGGAAGAATTTAATTTTGTACAATTTGATGATGATAATTTTGTTGTTGACAAATTTTTAGATTCTACGCAAGTTTTGCCACTAATTGACAGCAAAAGATTGGTTTTAATTAAAAATGTTACCAAAGCGACAAATTCAGATTTAAAAAAAATATCAAATTATCTTTCGAGTCCTGTTGCTAGCACTATCATAGTTATTTATGATTTTTACAATAAATTTAATCTTCTAAAAAATGAAATGGAGTTTGTAGATTGCAAAAGGTTTGATCCTCAAACAGCACAGGCTGTGATTGTAGCGGAATTTGCAAAAAGGGGTAAACAAATAAGCCAAGATGCTTTAGTAACCTTTTACGACTATTCAAATGGTTATCTAACAAAAGCTATGAACGAAATTGACAAAATCGTTTATTTTGATAAAGAAAACACTCTTATTACAAAACAAACAATAGAACAATGCGTTGTCAAGGAAAACGAGTTTGTTGTATATGAACTTACTGAAGCGCTTGGGAAAAGAGATGTAGATAAAGCTATATCGCTAGCCCAAAAACTTGCCAAAGAACAAGGGGTTATGGCTCTTGTTAACAATCATTTTAGAAGAATGTTTTTTGTTTCGATTTCGGATAAGAATGATGAAGAGCTCGCCAAAGATTTTGCAATAAAAGAATATGCTGTCAAAAAAATTCGTCAAATGTGCAAAAATTTTTCAAAAATGCAACTAAAAAAAATCTTTGCGTTGATTGATGAAATTGATTATAAAATTAAATCTGGGCAAATGTTAAGTGAAAATGCCTTTAATTATTTAATCTTAAAAATTCTTTATATTTAGATAAAAAAAAGATTGTCAAATTTTAGTTGATAATCTTTTATTTTTATGTTACAATCATACTATGAAACCTATAGTTGCAATTATTGGGCGACCAAATGTCGGGAAAAGCACTTTTTTTAACAAAATTTGTGGGAAAAGAATAAGCATTGTCGACGATGCGCCGGGAGTTACGAGAGATAGAATTTATGCTGATGCAGAGTGGTGTGGGCATAGTTTTTTGCTTGTAGATACGGGCGGGCTTGACCCAAAAAGCGAAGACTTCTTTCAACAAGATATTTTGAAACAAGCTAAAATTGCTATTGATGAAGCGAATGTTATTGTTTTTTTAGTTGATGGAAAAACTGGTGTTACGGCAAATGACGAGGAAGTTGCTTCTATTTTAAAAAAATCTAAAACCCCTGTAGTTTTAGTTGTAAATAAACTTGATAATTTTGAAGTTGAAAATACCTACGAATTTTATGGCTTAGGGTTGGGCGAGCCAATGCCTTTATCTGTCGAACAAAGCAAAGGTATCGGTGATGTCTTAGATAAAATTGTCTCTTATTTTCCTGAAAAAATAAAAAAGGAAGAAGAGAAAATAACTAAAATTGCAATTGTCGGCAGACCAAATGTTGGAAAAAGCAGTTTAGTCAATAGGCTTGTTGGGCAATCTCGTGTAGTCGTAAGTGATATTGAGGGGACTACGAGAGATAGCGTTCTTGTTCCTTTTAGATACAATAAAAAGGACTATGCTTTTGTTGATACGGCGGGTCTTCGCCGAAATAGAAGTGTAGAAAGAGCCTCAATAGAGGGATATTCTGTTTTGAGAACTTTAAATGCTATAGAAGAGGCAGATGTTGTTCTCATTGTTTTTGATGGAAGTGGCGAAAAACTTTCAGAGCAAGACTTTAAAATTGCAGGGCTTGTTCATGAGGCGGGCAAACCAAGCGTGATTGTTATAAACAAATGGGATATAAAAAACAGCGATAAAAATAATTTTGAAAAAATGCTTAAACGAGATTTGGCTTTTATGGATTACTATAAATCTATATATGTTTCGGCACTAACCGGCGAAAGCACAGGTCAAATCATGGAAAAGGCTGAAGAGGTTTATCAAAATGCTAGCAGGAGAATCTCTACTGGACTGTTAAATGAGATTTTACACGATGCAATTTTAAATTATCAACCACCAGCACACAAGGGCAAACGCTGTAAAATTCAATATATAACAGAGCCTTCTACTAATCCGCCTACTTTTGTCATTTTTGTAAATGATGCTAAACTTATAAATTTTTCGTATAGAAGATATATAGAAAATAAACTAAGAGAAAAGATTGACTTTTCAGGTTCGCCTATAAAAATAATAATCAGAGGAAGGGAGGATAAAGAGTGAATACTATCGTTTATTTTGTAATTGTTGCTCTGATTAGTTATATGATAGGAACAATAAATTTTTCCAAGATTTTTGCTTGGCATTTTAGAAATAAGGACATAACAAAAGTGGGTAGTGGCAATCCCGGCACAATGAATATGCTACGAAGTTTCGGTTTTGGACTTGCTATTTTTACATTTGTTGCCGAAGTTGTTAAAGCAGGTTTATTATGCCTTGTTTTTAAGTTGACATTTCCACAGCTTGGTGAAGTTATTTATTATTTTGCGGGAGCATTTGTGCTTTTAGGTTATAATTTCCCTATTTGGAGTAAATTTAAAGGAGGCAAAGGAGTTGCTTGCTTTGCGGGTATATTTTTGTTTTCTTCGATTTGGTATGTTTCTTTAGGTTGGTTTGTGGCTTGCTTTATTTTATTTATGTTTATTGAGTATCCTTTTGTAATTTCACTAATTTATCTGAGCGTGCTTTCAATAGCAACCACGATTTATGTGTGGGTTGTGGCAGTGCCTTATGCATGGGCCATAACTGCAATAATTTGGCTTTTAATGTTGCTCACTATTTACAGACATCGCTCAAATATAAAAAGGCTTTTAAATCATAGCGAAAATAAAATTGATTTTAAGAAAAAATTAAAACAATTTTTTAACAAAAAGAAAGGTGAAGAAATAATAGAAGAAGACCAGGTAAATCAAAAACCTGAAAAGGAAATTGTGATTGAGGAAGAAAATCTTGATAAATAAGAGAATGGAGAAGATGTATGGACAAATATGCTTTAAATGACACTTTGTCAACTTTAAATATTGTAAAAGAAGAAATCAGATATGGAAATAGCAAATCACTTCATAATCTTATCTATAAATTGTGCAAGGAAAAAGATTGTGAAATTTTGCTAAATGTTTTTAATCATTATTATAAAGTTCTTCCTAAAAAATGTAACTGCATTCTTGCCAACACTATTTTAAAAAATAAAAAAGTTCAAGAAATTGTAAAAAAACATCTTGAAGACAAAAAAACTGAAATAAAAACCATCGAAAATTTTAGCGATGAAAAAGAATAACCATGCTGGCATGGTTATTTGTTTATAATTTGTATTTTAATTTTTCAAATAATTTTAATTTTTTATATAATTTTGATTTTTTGAATTATCTTGATTTTTCTAAATAATTTTTTGTAATTTTTATTTTTAGATAATGTTGTTTTTTTATTATTTTATTTTAATAAAGTAATTTATTTAAAATTATTTTATAAAAATTCTTTTCTTTTGAAGGTTATATTTTGTCGTATCTTTTCATATTATACACTGTATCATTGGAGGTTATATGGAAAAATATGAAATCTATGATGATATTAAGGAAAGAACTAATGGCGATATTTATATCGGAGTGGTAGGACCGGTAAGAGTTGGTAAATCCACTTTCATAACTCAGTTTATGCAAAAACTTGTACTCCCTAATATCAGTGAGAAAAATTCAAAAGAAAGAACGATTGACGAGCTTCCTCAAAGTGCTGACGGCAAAACAATTATGACAACTCAACCTCACTTTGTGCCTAACGAAGCGGTAAAAATAAAAGTTGCTAATGCAGAAATGTCTGTCCGCATGATTGATTGCGTTGGTTATTTAATTTCTGGAGCAATGGGCCATGTGGAAGGCGAAAAACCAAGACTTGTTAAAACTCCTTGGACTGAAGAAGAAATCCCTTTTGAAGAGGCTGCTTCTCTTGGAACAGACAAAGTAATAAAAGAACATTCAACAATAGGAATTATGGTTACAACAGACGGGTCAGTAACGGATATAGAAAGGTCAAATTACATTGAGGCTGAAGAAAAAGTTGTAAAAGAGCTTAAAGAAGTTGGTAAACCATTTGTTATCGTTTTAAACAGTGCTCACCCTCAATCTAATGACGCTAAAAAATTGGCTTCAGCCTTGGAAGAAAAATATGATGTTCCAGTTATTGCATTAAATGTTTTAGAACTTAAAGAAAGTGATGTTGATAAGATTTTCGAAAATCTTTTAATGGAATTTCCTGTGAAGTCTATAAGAATTTCAATGCCAGATTGGCTTAGAGCTCTTGATTATGACAGCGCAATTATAAGTGAAATTTCTTCAGAGATGAGAAACCTTGGAAGCAAAATCAACAGGCTTAGTGATGCTGATAAAAATCAAATTGCTTTTGCTGAAAGCGACTGCTTTGACCCTATCACTTATACAAATATTCAAGCGGGCGAAGGCGTAATAAAATTTAATGTTATTCCAAAAGAAGGATTATTTTACAAAGTTCTTTCACAAGAGTGTGGCATTGAAATTGGTAGCGATTATGAGCTTATAGCAAATATTAAAGATTTAGCAAATGCAAAAATAAATTATGACAAACTTAAAGACGCTCTAGATCAAGTTGCCCAAACTGGATATGGTGTAGTTGAGCCAAAACCTACGGACTTTGAACTTGGTCAACCTGAAATCATTAAACAAGGTTCAAGATATGGCGTAAAAATTAAGGCAACGGCTCCAAGTTTGCATATTATGCGAGTTGATGTGGAAACTGAAGTTACACCACTTGTAGGTAGTGAAGATCAATCTCAAGATTTGGCTAAAAATCTTGTTGATCAATTTGAAAGCGACCCTCAAGCAATTTGGCAAACAAATATTTTAGGTAGAAGTTTATCTGAACTTGTTGAAGACAATATCAACTCAAAACTTGTTATGATGCCAGTTGAAGCACAAAGAAAGATGCGCAAAACTCTTGGAAGAATAGTAAATGAAGGCAAAGGTGGAGTAATTTGCATTTTGCTATAAAATAATTTATTTTGAATTAAAAATAATGTCGAAATGACAAAAAAACATATCATAGGCAAAATTTGATATGTTTTTTTTGTATTTATGTTATTTTATTTGACAATTTTCGCACAAAAAGTATAATATTTTAAGATAAAAAAATACTAGTTGTAATATTTGCTCTGAAAAAAGGAGGATAAAATGACCTTAAAATCTAAACTTATTGCAACAATATCTGCATTTTGTTTAGTTGTTGGCATGCTTATCGCGGGCGTTTGGGCATCACTTCATGTTCAAGTTGAACTTGGCGGAGATTTGGTTTTTACCGCAACTGATGTTAATGTAAAAGTAAGTGGAAAAATTGAAGGAATGGAAACGACAGAAGAATCTGGTGTTATGACTTTACCTACTATAACATTTTCAGCAAACCCAGATGAAAATTCACCATCTACAGTTTTGGATCAGTGGAAAAATAATGCACTGACTTTTACACAAGCGGGTGATGATATCACAATTACTATCACAATTGAAAATCTAAATGATAGAGTTGTGAATGTAAAGGTGAAAGATAGTGTTGGCGCAAGCGCTGGCGTAGACAAAATTATAAAAAATGGTACAACTCTTGAAAGTGTAGCAGAAGTCGCAAGTGGAGCAGAAGTTTCATTAAATGGTAACAGCATCACATATTACACAATCACGTTATCTTTAAAAGATCGAAACAACTCTCTTGCAACAGGTGTAAAATATGGCTATACTATTGATTTAAGTGATGAAAGTTTCAAAGTTGAAACACCAGTATTTTCTAATGATGAATCTTTAGGAACGGCAACTTATGAAATCGTAGATAGTCAATTAAGACTCATAGCTACACCTGCAACAGGAACAAATAGCATTTTTGTTGGCTGGAGAGATGATTCAACAAATGAATTTATTACATACAATAATTTAACAGAAAATAAAGTAGTTTTTTTATCTGCATTTATGTCTGATGAATCTAATCCTTTAATTGGATTAACGAATATGACATACGTTACAAGTTATTTTGTAGATGACTCTTTAATTACTGTTGAAGAAAAAAATGTTGATTCAATAAAAACACTTTTGACTCAGTTCGAAGAATCAATTTCTTCGGGCTCAATCGCAGGAAAACAAGCGGAAGAATGTTCAAATTACATTTACGATATGTACGCAAGATGTGATACGCAAAATGTTTGTTATTCTTATATGATAACTGACTATGTAGAAGGTAATACTTATACTGCAATGTTTATTTCAAAGGAAAATATAAAACCTTATGAAGATTCAAATTTATTAGGAGAGACATATACTGGACGAGGGGTGGCACTTGCAACAGTTAGCCAAATTATTGGATCTTCAAATGTTGTTGAAATACCAGACACATTAAATGGTAATAAAGTCATAGATTTAAAAGGAGATACTTTAAACGGTGAATCTATTGTAAAAAATACTAATTTGCAAAGCATAACAATTGCAAGTGGTATACAAACAATACCTAACAACGCTTTTTCAGGATGCACAACATTGACTGAAGTAATATTTGCAGAAAATTCTCAATTGAAATCAATAGGTAATGATGGATTCCGGGATTGCACCGGACTTACTAGCGTTTTAATTCCAGATGGAGTTGTGAGTATAGGGAATCAAGCATTTGGATATTGCTCTAATTTAAAATATGTTACACTACCTTCTAATGTTGAAAGCATCGGTCAAGGAGCTTTTATGTCATGTAACTCTACAATAGTCATTATGGCAGACAATCCACCTTCTTTGCAAAGCCATATTGGAGGATCTGGAAGTCATATAACATGTTTTGTACCTGATGCAAGCGTTTCTCTTTATATAGAAAATGGAAATTACGGCAGCAGTGTTTACAGCTTAGAAAGTAAATTAGAAGATGAAAATCTTGTTTATCATATAAAAGAAGATAATACCCTTGAAGTAGTTACTATTAAAAATCAAATAGAAAAATTGGAAATACCTTTAAGCGTAGAAGATAAAAATGTAACTGAAATTGGAGCTTACGCGTTAGCCTTCGGTAGTTGCACTACCCTTACTAGCGTAATAATCCCATCATCTGTTATTAAAATTGGTTATGGTGTGTTTAATGGTTGCCGAAACCTTACAGAGATTACGATTTTAGCAACCACACCTCCTTCATTATCACGTAGCAATTCAATTCCAAGTTCGGTCATAAATATTTATGTTCCAGATGAAAGTCTTGCTACTTATCAAGAATATTGTAATAATTCAACTAATGGTTGGTCTTCTAGCCTACTAGCAAAATTAAAAAAGATTTCTGAAAAAGTATAAAAATAGCGAAAATTTATTCGCTATTTTTTATTTGTAAATTAGTTAAATATTTTTTATCAACTTTTATATAACCGAATTTTTTAATACAAAAATGAAAATAATTTTTATTAAATATGTTTGATTATATTTTAAAATTTGCTAAAATAGAGGCATGAAATTTGATTTAAATAGTTTAAATGACGAGCAAATGAAAGCACTTAAAGAGATTGATGGCGCGGTGCTAGTTACTGCGGGGGCAGGAAGTGGAAAAACTAGACTGCTAACTCATAGAATTGCATATCTAATTGAAGTGTGTCATGAAAGTCCTTACAGTATTTTGGCAATAACTTTTACAAATAAAGCTTCCAAAGAAATGCAGTCGAGAGTTTGTGATATGGTTGATGGAGCAGACAAGGTTTGGATATCAACTTTCCATTCTATGTGTGTGCGTATTTTAAGGCATGACATTGAAAAGTTAGGCTCTTACAACAAAAATTTTACTATACTTAGTGAAAGTGATAGTGATAAGGCAATAAAGAAAATTTTAGAAGAATTAAATTTTAAAGATGAAAAATTTAAAAAAGTTTTTGCAGGGCAACTTTCAAACTACAAAAACTCAGGGCAAAGTCTAAATGATTATTTGGTTACTCATGCTTGTGAATTTGATATGAAAGACATCGGAAAAGCAATTGTTATGTATGAGGACTATTTGAAGAAAAATAACGCACTTGACTTTGATGATTTGCTTTTGAAAACTATAGAACTATTTAAAAAATTTCCAGAAGTTTTACAGTACTATTCGAATCGCTTTAAATATATTTTGGTAGATGAGTTTCAAGACACAAATACTGTGCAATACAATCTTGTAAAAATGTTAGCAAGTGAGCATGGAAATATTTTTGTTGTCGGTGATGAGGATCAATGCATTTACTCATGGCGAGGGGCGAATTTTCAAAACATATTTAACTTTAAAAAAGATTTTAAAGATGTAAAAGTTTTTAAGTTAGAGCGAAATTATCGTTCGACTGCAAGCATACTACAAATTGCAAACAATGTTATAAAAAACAATAAAACAAGGCTAGACAAAAAAATGTGGACTGACAAAAGTGGTGGCGATGAGCCGGTACTTTACAATTCATATGACGAGCGAGATGAAGCACTTTATGTTGCGCAAAGCATTGAAAAATTTATTAGTCAAGGCTATAAATATGATGACATTGCTGTTTTAATGAGAATAAACGCGCTTTCTCGTAGTTTTGAAGAGGCTTTTTTGTCTTATAACATACCTCATAGAATTTATGGTGGATTTAAGTTTTATGAAAGAGTTGAAATTCGAAATCTGATTGGTTATTTGCGAATTTTTGTAAATCCTAAAGATGATATTTCTTTTGCGCGAATTATAAATGTGCCAAAGCGTGGAATAGGTGAAGGCACGCTTGCAAAAATTGAAGAAATGAAAGGAAACAAAAGTTTTGTTGAATTTTTGTTAGACGAAAATTTTTTGCAAAATTCTTACTATAAAAAATTTGAAGATTTTTTGAAGTCATACAAAGCAGTTATTTCGCAAAAGTATAGTAAGATATCTGAATTTGTTCAAAGCGTGATTGACTTTTTTAAATTAAAGTTAATGTACAATGTTAGCAATGAAGAGGATTTAAACAGAGTTTTAAATATTGAGCAATTTGTATCATCAGTAAAAGATTTTGAAACTTTAAACCCTGATGCTGACCTTGGACAATTCTTAGAGATGATAACTTTAAGTTCTGACACCGATGAGATTGGACAAGATGGAGCTGTTACTATAGCGACTGTTCATTCGGTAAAAGGGTTAGAGTTTAAGATTGTTTTTGTGGTAGGTCTTGAAGAAGGAGTTTTTCCAATTTCTAGGGCATTTAATTCAAATAGCGAACTTGAGGAAGAAAGGCGGCTTATGTATGTCGCTTTGACGCGTGCTGAAGAAAAACTTATTTTAACTCATTGTACGAAGCGTTATCTTTATTCATCAAGTCAATATCAAATGCCGAGCAGATTTTGTAAAGAATTTGGCTTGTTAAGTTTTGCTAAGCCTAAATCACAAGAAAAATCTTTTTCAAATAATGTTACAGCAAATGATAAAGTAAATCAATTTTTAAAACAAGTGTTTCTAAAAGATGAAAAAAAAGAAGAATCGCCAAAAAAAGATGTCTCGATTTATCATGTTGGGCAAAAAGTTTCACACCCAAGATTTGGAGAAGGGGAAATTGTCGCAATATCAGATGATGGTCTTGTTGGTGATATAATTTTCGAAGATTTTGGCAAAAAAAGTTTAATGCTAGAACTTGCACCACTTGAAATTTTATAGGAGGGATTATGGACAAATTGGAAGAAATGAAATCTCTTATCAAAGAAATTGAGAAACATAACTATAATTATTATGTTTTAGATAAACCTACTATTTCTGATAAAGAATATGACAAGATGTACTACAAACTTGTTGACCTTGAAAAAGAAACGGGGATTATTTTACCTTATTCTCCAACGCAAAGAGTAGGTGACCAAGTACTGAAAGGATTTACAAAAAAGAAACATGAAGTAAATCTTTATTCTTTAAACAAAGTACGAGATTTTGAAGACTTAAGGCAGTGGGTAGAGGATATGAAGCATCTTGCAAACAATACTGATTTTGCCTTGGAATATAAATTTGATGGTCTTCAAATGGTTCTTGAATACAAAAATGGTGTGTTTGTATCTGCTACAACGAGAGGTAATGGTAGTATAGGTGAAGATGTTACTCAGCAGGTTAAAACCATTAAATCTGTTCCGCTTAAAATTGATTTTGAAGAACGCTTGATAGTTCAGGGCGAGTGCATGATGACAAACAAAAATTTTGCACTTTACAACAAAAATGCTGTCGAAAAGCTAAAAAATCCTCGAAATGCTGCTGCAGGGGCAGTAAGAAATCTTGATCCAAAAGAAACTGCTAAAAGAAATTTAGATTATTTTTGCTATTCGATTTTGCTTTGTGAAGGTAAAAATTTTCAAACGCAACAACAAATGCATGAGTTTTTAAAACAAAATGGTTTTAAAACAGGCGATTTTTTTAAAATTTGTTCTTCCGCTGACCAAATAATTGAGTTTATCAAAGAAATAGATAAGGTTAAATCAAAGTTAGATGTTTTAATTGATGGAATGGTTGTCAAAATCAATAATGTCGAACCTAGAGAAAAAATAGGCTATACTGCTAAATTCCCTAAATGGGCGGTAGCATTTAAATTTGAAGCAAACGAAGTTTCTACAATGCTAAATGATGTCGTTTGGCAGGTGGGCAGAACTGGTAGAGTCACCCCTATTGCAATACTAGAGCCAGTTGAACTCGCTGGCGCAACTATAAGCAGAGCGACGTTAAACAACATTGACGATATAAAAAGAAAATCGCTATTTACAAACGCTAGAGTTTTTGTAAGGCGAAGCAATGAAGTTATACCAGAAGTTATGGGAATTGCTGAAAAGTATGATGAGAGCAAAGAAATCGTTGCTCCTAAATCTTGTCCTGTATGCAATGCAACTTTATTAGAAAAAGGACCGCTTTTATTTTGCCCTAATCATTTTAATTGTCCAGCGCAGGTTATAGATAGGCTTGTGCATTTTGCTAGTCGAGAAGCAATGAACATTGAAGGGTTATCAGATAAAACAATAGAAGCATTTTATAACCATTTTGAAGTACATGAACTTGGTGATTTATATAAACTAAGCAAACAGCAATTATTAAGTTTAGATAAATTTAAAGATAAAAAAGCACAAAATATTTTAAATTCTCTTGAAAAAAGCAAAAATGTTGATTTGCCAAAATTTATTTTTGCGCTTGGTATTGAAGAAGTTGGGGTAAAAACAGCCAAAGATTTAGTCAAACATTTCAAAACTTTTGAAAATATAAAAAACGCGACTATTGAACAGCTTTTACAAGTTGAGGACATAGGGGAGATAATAGCAAACAATATTTATCAATTTTTTAAAGATGAAAACAATTTAAAAGAAATTGATGATTTATTTAAACAAGGGATAAAAATAAATCAAGTGTCACAACAAAACAACGATTTGCGTTTTAGGGATAAAACATTTGTTCTTACGGGTGCATTATCAAAACCAAGAAAAGAAATTGAAGAAATAATTGAAAATTATGGCGGAAAATGTTCAAGCTCTGTTTCAAAAAACACGGACTATGTTCTAGTTGGAATAGACGCAGGAAGCAAGAAAGAAAAAGCAAAGCAATTAGGCATAACAATCATAAATGAAAGTGAATTTTTAGAAATGCTAAAATAATTATTTTTTCACAATTTTTTGCTAAAAGTATAGTTTTAATAAAATTATTATATACAATGTTGACTTTATCAATAATTTATGTTAGCATTGTCTTCGAGGTATTTATGAAAAAAATTGAAAGTATAGAAAATGCTATTAAAGTTACGGAAGAAAGATTAAGATTGGCTAACAAAAGAGGAATTGATTGTTTAAAACGTTCTTTTGGTGGGGCTTGCTTATTTTTGTTTAGTATATTACTTGGAAATCATGTTTTTGGTTTTGCACAAACTGATTGTGATAAAAATTTGATAATTGGTTTTACGGCTTTTGGTGCTTTGGCGGGAGTTTGGAAAACTTTTAAAAATGCAATGAGCGTTTCTAACTATAACCATTTTATAAAACAATTAGAAAGGCAACTGCAAAATGAACGAGAAAGAAGAAGAGAACTACAAAATAAAGATTTCTCTATTTCAAAGGATGCTGTTGCTTTTTCAAACCAAAGTCTTGAAGAAACAAACACGCAATCCATGGAAAATAAATTTTCTGATAAATCTCTGAACATTGAACAGATAAGCGATTTAGAAAAATAATTTAATTTATTTAAAACGCTTGACTTTTCTTTATAATTATTTATAATACTCCTTGTATGCTTCGTTGTCGGAGGCAATGCTTAACTTAAATGATAAGCATAAACAAACAGCAGGTGATTTTTTACTCGAATTCTATATCGCCGATTCGCTTACTGGCGAAGTTGCACATCTGTGCAATCGTGTTGTTCATGTTTTACAAAAAGAGAAAAGCATTTTTCACGCACGACAACAGTTTACAACTGATTGGTCGTGTTTTTTATCGACAAATAAACTCTCGTTTAAAACGAGTTAAAAGGAGAATAGTAATGCCTACAATAAACCAACTTGTAAGAAAAGGAAGAGAAACTTTTGATAAAAAATCTAAGGCTCCACTTCTTGAAGAATGTCCTCAAAAAAGAGGCGTTTGTCTCTCTGTTAGAACAGCTACTCCAAAGAAGCCTAACTCAGCTCTTAGAAAAATCGCAAGAGTTAAACTTTCCAACGGACAAGAAGGAACTTGCTACATTCCTGGGATTGGACACAATCTTCAAGAGCATAGTGTTGTTCTTGTTAGGGGCGGAAGAGTTAAGGACTTGCCTGGTGTAAGATATCACATTATCAGAGGTACTCTTGACACTGCTGGTGTTCAGAATAGAAAGCAAGGTCGTTCTAAATACGGTGCTAAACGCCCTAAGAAAACAAAGTAAAATAACTTTGCTTTAAAAAATTATTATAAAATTATATTAAAAAGGAGAAATTTATTATGCCAAGAAGAAATTGTGCTGTGAAAAAAGACGTTCTCCCAGATCCAATTTACAAGAGCAAAGTTGTTACTAAACTTATAAACCAGGTTATGGAATCTGGTAAAAAAGGACTCGCTCAAAGAATTGTTTATGGGGCTTTTGACACAATTAAAGAAAAACTTGAACAAGAACCTTTAGATGTGTTCTTGACTGCACTTGAAAACGTTAAGCCTGTGCTTGAAACTAAATCTAGAAGAGTTGGTGGAGCTACTTATCAAGTTCCTATGGAAATTAGACCTGAAAGAAGACAAACTCTTGCAATTAGATGGATTGTTTCTTTCGCAAGAAAAAGAACTGGTGAAAGAGGAATGCAGGCTAGACTTGCTGGAGAAATTATGGATGCTTTCAACTCTACAGGTGGAGCAATCAAAAAACGCGACGAAATGCATAGAATGGCTGAAGCTAACAAGGCATTTGCTCATTTCAAGTGGTAAAATAAAGTTTATTGAAAGTTTTTATTATTTATTTAATATTATCTTTCATTATAATTTTAAAAATTTATCTATTATAAGGAGAAATATATGGCAAACAATCTAGAACTTACTAGAAATGTCGGCATTATGGCTCATATTGACGCTGGAAAAACCACTACAACCGAACGTATTTTGTACTATACTGGTAAAAGTCACAAAATAGGTGAAGTTCATGATGGTGCTGCGACAATGGATTGGATGGCTCAAGAGCAAGAAAGAGGTATTACTATCACTTCTGCTTGTACTACTTGTACTTGGAAGGGACACAAAATAAACATTATTGATACTCCTGGACACGTTGACTTCACTGTTGAAGTTGAACGTTCTTTAAAAGTACTCGATGGTGCTGTTTTAGTTCTTTCAGCTCGTGATAAGGTTCAACCTCAAACTGAAACTGTTTGGCGCCAATCTAATAAGTATAAAGTGCCTACAATTATCTATGTTAATAAGATGGATAGAGATGCTGCTGACTTTTTCGGTTGTGTAGAATCTATTCAAAGAAGACTTAAAACAAATCCATTACCTATACAAATGCCTATTGGTGAAGCTGATACTTTTAGTGGTATCATCGACCTTTTAACCATGAAAGCAGAAATATATAAAGACGATATGGGTAAAGAAATTGAAATAACAGATATTCCTGAAAACTTAAAAGCAAAAGCTCAAGAAGAACACGACAAAATGATTGAAAAAATCGTTGAGACTGATGATGCTTTGCTTGAGAGATATTTTGAAGGCGATGAAATTTCAATCGATGAGCTTAAAAAAGCTATAAGAAAAGCAACAATCAACAAAACTTTGGTTCCTGTTCTTTGTGGCTCTTCTTATAAAAACAAGGGAGTTCAAATGCTCCTTGATGCTATGGTTGAATATCTTCCAAGTCCTCTTGATATTGAATATATCAAAGGCATTAACCCTGAAACTGGCGAAGAAGAAGACCGAGCACCAGACGAAAATGCACCTTTAGCAGGTCTTGCATTTAAAATTATGACTGACCCTTATGTTGGAGGATTGACTTTCTTCCGTGTATATAGCGGAAAACTTACTGCCGGTTCTTATGTTTACAATTCAAACAATGGAAAAACAGAAAGAGTTGGCCGTTTAATAAGAATGCATGCTAATAACAGACAGGAAATAAATGAAGTCGGGGCTGGTGATATTGCTGCGATTGTTGGTCTTAAAGATACAATCACTGGACACACTCTTTGTGACGAAAAACATCCTATCCAACTTGAAAGTATGGATTTCCCTGAACCTGTTATTCAACTTGCTATTGAACCTAAAACAAAAGATATGCAAGAAAAAATGGCTTTGGCTCTTGCTAAACTCTCAAG
>CALVNT010000035.1 GCA_944349925.1 uncultured Clostridia bacterium | reverse complement strand
TTGGCTTAATGGTGAAGAAAAGATAATGTGATAGTAACTATATATTTATAGAATAAATTTTCTTGATACACTTGCATTTTTTATTGTACAATAAATATAGAGGAGGGATTATTTATGAAAAAATGGTTAAAAACAATTTTAGTAACTAGCGTGATTGTTTGCTCTTCATTCTTGATGTTTGCTTGTGGCTCATCAAATTTAGTGGATGTTTCTGGAGATTATCACTCGATGACTGATGCAGATGTTCAAAAGTTTGAAGTTTGCGAGACAAATTGGACAAAACAACAAGTCATTTCAATGGAATTTAAGTACTCTACGTCATTTACTTTAGATAATGGCGAATCGGCTGAGATGACAGCTTCGGGGATGCTTGATTCTTTGGGTAACATGAGTTTTGAAGCTCATATTATTGAAAATACAGACACAGCAAAAACAGACACAAAGATTTCAGAAGCTTATCTTGACAATACTAATGGGCTCGTGTATTTAAACAATAAATACGCAAAAGTTTGCGAAAAATTGTCTGGGTCTTATTATGAAGGTATGCCGGAAGTTTTAAGTTATGACAGAATTCAAGACTTGTTTGATGAAGGGGCTCAAAATGTTCAAATTGCAACAAAAGGTGGTTATACTAAATTCAAATATGAAGCTCAAATAGAATCGTTTATTTCAGGCGATGCTTATTTAGTATTTGATTCGAACAACAATTTTTACGGCTACTCTTCTCAATCTACAATTTATATGGGAAATGGGACTCAAACAGTTAATTTTGAATTAAGAGTTTGCGATAAAGCTGTAGAATTCCCTGAAGATTTGGATTCTTATAACAAATTGTTTGAATAAACAAAAGAAGCGAATAAAAAAACAGACATTAGCCTAATGATTTTGAAACTAATATAAAAAGGAACTTTGCTTTGTTAACCCTACGGGTTATTGTATGTAAGTTCCTTTTTTTATTTTGCTATTTTCAAAAGTATTTAACCTTAACTTAGCTTTTTGTTTTTTAGCGAGGGATAACCTAAACCTTCTAAATTTTTATTAAAGCATATTGGTTTACATAAGGAAAGAATTTTATTCTTAACTTGCACAGGATTTAACAAAGGATTATCTTCAAGTATAAGCGCGCACATACCAGCAATCATAGGCGTTGCCACACTAGTTCCGCTCAGTTTAACATAATCGTTATTTAAGCCACAAGAAGTTATATCAACACTAGGAGCAACTAAATCTGGTTTAAATCTATTAAAAGAAGGCCCTCTAGACGAGAATGAAGCCACCTCAAAAAATTTTTCATTAAATTCGTCAGCACTCAACCTGTTGTCATCAAATCCACCAACAGTTATTATTCTACTTGAAACTCCTGGGCTTTTGATAGTCTGAAATTCTGGTCCACTGTTTCCTGCCGCCGCAACTACCACAATTCTCTTTTTCCATAACTCTTCTGCCCCACTCATAATAGGATCATTGTATCCAAGAGGCTCTGAGCCGAAACTCATACAAACCACTCTTATATTATATTTTTTATGATTGTCATATACCCATTGCATAGCATCTAAAATTCTGTCAGCACCAGCCTCACCTTTTTGTGATAAAGCTTTTAAAGCAATAATATTTGATTGCGGTGCAACTCCTGAAAATTTTCCACCTGAAAGCGCACCCGACCCGCAGCATACACCGGCAACAAAAGTTCCATGCCCATTGTCATCATAGCAACGCTCTTTTTCATTAACAAAATCTTTAAAATAAACAATTCGTTTTTGCCCCACACAAAAATCTATATGAGGGCTTATGCCTGTATCAATAAAGGCAATATTTATGCCTTTACCTGACAAATTGTTGTTTTCTACATTCAAAATTTTCTTTGCTACATTCATGAGTGCAGAAGCCGTGCAAATAGAATAGATTTTGTTAACCTGACTCATATTGCTTAAGAATTGCATTTCTTTGCCTGTTAAAGAAACGGCAAAAGATTTAATGAATAAATATTCATTTTTTATTTCAATTTTTTTATGTAACAATATTTTTTTCAATCTATCATAATCATAAGCACGAATTATGCAATCTATTTTCTTTTGCCAACCCAGAGCAGAAACTACTTCTAGCAAATTTTTATCTATCTTTTGTTTGTTCATTTAAGTCTATTAAGTATCCTTTTTATGTTTTCAAAATTTTCTTTAGGCATAGTATTTTGCATACCATTAACCATATTTTCAAGTGCGTTAAAATCAAATGTTCCATTTTCTTTTTGCTTAGCAACTTCGGTCATAAGAGTCGAAAAAAGTTCGCTTTGTGGCAAATCTTTATATTTGTCATAAGCCTCTTGCAAAGACTTTTCATTTACATTTTTTTGAGAATTACTTGAATTAAAATTTGAAAGTTTAGCCATATTATCTCCTCTAGTTCAATATATGATTATAAATAGCAAAACTTTAACATTATTTTTAAATAAAGAATATATAAAAATATGAACAACAATCTTTTGCAAATGCTATCTTCACTTTTTTCATCTGGTGCCAATCAAAATTTTGGCAATTTTTTTGGGCAAAACTTAGGACAAAATCAAAACTTTACGCAAAATCAAAACTTTACGCAAAATCAAAACTTTATGCAAAATCAAAACTTTATGCAAAATAGCGACAAATTAAATCAAAACAATCAATCTAGTACTGTTTATGGTCAAAGTTTTCCAGAAGAAGCCTATCAAAATCAATCATATCAAAATCAACCTGCTCAAGATAACATGGTTTCACCAAATATGCTGTCAATGATTTTATCTATGCTTGGTAAAAATCCAGATTTATCTTCTTTAGCATCAGCATTTTCAGCTCCAAAGAATGAAGAACAACAAAAAAAATCATCGCCTTCCGACGATGAAATAATTATATAATCTAGTTAGTTAAATCTTGGTATTTATAAACTATTGACTATTGAGCCATTTTTAAAGTAAATCATTTTTTTAGAAAATTTTTGTGCAATTTCAGGCTTTGTTGTAGCCACTATCAATGTGGTCTTTTTTGTTTTCATTTTTTTTATTAAGTCAACGACTACTTCCATGGTGGCATCGCTCAATTTGTCAAATATGTTGTCAACCATTAAAAGATCAAGTTCTCGTAAAGACAAACGAATAAATGATAAAACATATTTTTCTTCTAGTGACAAATCCTTAACTTTTGTGTCTTTTATTTTTTCGATAGCAAATTCAATAATAAGATTGTTTATTTTATTTTCAATTTCACTTTCTGACAAGCCCCAATTTTTAAGAATATATTTAAAGTTTTCATAAACTGATTTTTTCTCTAAAAAGACAGGTGTTGCAGGAACATAACCTGCTTGAAGGTCAGTTTTAAAATTTATTTTAGCAAGAGGGATATCTTTGATATAAACCTGACCTTTAGTTGGCTTTTCAAGTTTAGCCAGTATTCGGAGCAACGAAGTCTTTCCGCTTTCATCTTCGCCAACAAAAGCTACAGACTCGCCATCTTCTATATTTAAATTTATATCATAAAGAGCATAATATTCCCTTGTATATTTTAAAAACAAATTTTTGATTTCTACCATAATACACCTATAGTATAATATTACTATATTTCAAAAAAAAATAAAAGCAAAAATAACAAATTTTTGCTTTTAGTTGTCACGTCCTTTGATTTTTAAACTATAAATGTCACTTATAGGAGATGATTCTGTTAAAATATATCCAGTTTTGGTCGCATTCTCTACAATTTCACCTGCAACTATTCTTATTGCAACTGTGTTATCCTTACTTGAAGAAAACAAATAATTATGTCCTACAGCTTCACTATGCAAAACATAATTTTCTTGCCCTTCTTTGTCTTTTGCAATAGCAATAAGGTTTGTTAATGAATACCAAACATCTGCTTTTTCTATTGTAAAAGTCAGTTTCTCTTGATTTTCTTCCCAAAAATTTATTTCCCCACTTTCAGAAAATCGAAGTTGAGTGTCAACCCCCAAATTTTTTAAACGAGAATCTTGTGCATAAGAAACAGCAACTCCAGCATTTGATGATCCAACTGCGGTTATCTCACTAATGCTGGCACCTCGAATTTTTAGCGAGTCCTCACAACCTACCATCAAAAAACACAACAACAAAACAAAAAAAGAGCAAACTTTTTTCATAACCTTTCCTTTTAGTTAATTATTCCCTTGCTCCTTCATTTTTAATCAAAAAATTTATATTTAAACTTAAACTTCAAAGGCATTTTCGATTAAATTTAATTTTCCATCTAAAATTTCAAGCACATCAAAAGAAACTGCACTTGCGATTTTTTTGTTTTTTATTAAATAATATTGTGCAACTTTAGCAATTTTATATTGTTTGTGTTTATCTACTGCTTCACTAGGCTGACCAAATTTATCACTTGCTCTTTCTTTTACTTCAACAAATCTTATTATATTGTTTTTTTCTGCAATAATATCAATTTCACCAATTTTGTTTTTATAGTTGATTTCTAAGATTTTGTAGCCTTGTTTTTTTAAATATTGAAAAGCAATAGCTTCGCCGATATCTCCTTTTGACTTATTTAATCGTTTCATCAGTCTAATGTTATTCTCCCAATTCGCCCTTTTCTAAAATCGTCAAGCACTGCATTTGCTGTTCGATCTATGTCCATTTCTCCACCAGAAAGAACATATCCTCTTATTTTAGCAATTTCGTCTAAAGATTTTGCTCCTTTATACCTTTCTTCAAACAGCAAAGGATATTTTTGGAGCAAAATTTCAATAAGTTCACTTGATAATTCTACGCAATCAATAATTTGATCTTTTATGCTTCCAATAAAAGCCAATTTTTTTGCGACATTTTGGTCACTAAGATTTGGATACAAAGTACCTGGCGTATCACAAATTTCAATATTGTCACCAATATTTAACCACTGCATACCTTTAGTAACTCCGGGTTTATTTCCGGTCAAAGTCTTTGCTTTTCCACAAAGGTTGTTTATTAAAGTGCTTTTCCCAGAATTTGGCACTCCAACAACTATAACTCTTATAGTGGTTTTTATTCCTTTTGCTTTAAATTTTTCAATTTTATCTTTGGATAGAAGCAAAATTTTATTTTTTACAATTTTGCTTGCTCCAGACATAGTACTTGTAAGACAAACACAATCGCTATTTTGCATTTTAAATTTTTGAGTTAAAACTTTTACTCTATTTTCATCTGCAAGGTCAAGTTTATTTATAACAAACAAAATTTTTTTATCACGAGCAAGATTGTTTAGCGAAGGATTAACTGATGATAAAGGTGCTCTCGCATCAAGCACATATAAAACAATATCAACATTTGACATCATTGATTTCATTTCTCTTAAAGCTTTTTTCATATGTCCCGGAAACCAATTTATTTTCATACCTTTATCTCCTTTCATAATTTTTTGTTTATTTTTTATAAACTTCCTTTAAATATTTTAATGTGCTTTTGAGTACTTTTTCAGTTGCACTTGCAACATTTTTATCCCAATCATTTTCATCGCCACCATCTGATACGGCCTTTAAAAGCAAACAGGGTTTGTTATTTAAATCGCAAGTGTAAGCAACAGCGGTTCCTTCCATGTCACAAATATCAGGCTTAAACTTTTTGCAAATATCTCCCTTGTTTTTATCGTTTACAAAATCATCACCAGTTACAAGAAAAGCTTTTTTTATTTTTAATTTTTCTACAGCACTATCGACTAATGTTTTATCAAAATCAAATGCGATTTTATCAACATAATCAAGTTTTAAATCCCAAAATGAACATTTTTCTACAACAAATACATCTCCCACTTCTGCCTTACCTTTTAAATGAGCACAAGTGCCAGCATTTATAATCATATCCACTTTAAATTTATCAATCAAAAACTGAGTTTTTATAGACGCATTTATCCTTGTAACACCGCTTCTTAAACAAAAAATCTTATTGCCAAAATAATTTACTATATAAACTTTAAAATTTCCATAATCCTTTATTTTGTGTTTAGGAAAAAGTTTTGTAAATTCATTAAATTCAGCTTTGCAAGCAATAACCAAGCCAATTTTCATTTCTTTCTCTCCTCTGTTTTATCAATTATTAAATCAGGTCGATTTTGTTTGGTAATTTGTTTAGACATGTCTTTGCGCCATTTTGCAATTTCTTGGTGATTTCCAGAAAGCAAAACTTCTGGCACTTTTTTGCCCTTAAAAACTGCTGGTCGAGTGTACTGTGGATATTCTAGTAAATCATTTGAAAAACTTTCTTCACTTAAACTTTCATTTGAAATGACGCCTTTTATTTGCCTAGCAATGCTGTCAATCATAACCATTGATGGCAATTCCCCGCCGGTCAAAACAAAATCGCCAATAGAATATTGCTTAATCTCAAAAAATTCAAACAATCTCTCATCTACCCCTTCGTAATGACCACAAATAAAAATAAGATGCTTTTTAGTTGCAAGCTCTTTAGCATCTTGATGAGAAAAGACCTTGCCTTTTGGAGATGGAAAAATTAGCACACTATTTCTTTTCTTGACTGCTTTAATAGCGTCGTAGATAGGTTGAACACTCATAAGCATTCCTGCTCCGCCACCAAAAGGATAATCATCACATTTTTTATGTTTATCTAGAGAATAATCTCGAATATTTGAAATGTTTATTTCAATTAAATTTTTATCTTTTGCTTTTTTTATTATACTTTCGTCTAAGTAAGAAAAAGCATTTGAAAAGAGAGTGAGAATATCAATTTTCATACGCACACCTCATCGAATTTTTTTTGATTGACTATTAAAGCCCCATCTTTAGCTATGAAGACACCTTCTACATATGGAGCTTCAACTTTTCTTCCTTCTTTTTCAATTACAAAAATGTCGCACGATCCATAATTTACAACATCTAAAATTTGCCCAACATACTCGCCTTCTTCATTATATAAAAGCATACCTATGAGTTCGTCTATCAAAAATTCATCTTCCTTCTTTTCTTGTTCTAATATGCTTTTATCAACATAAATTGATTTGTTGCGCAATCGTTCAGCTTCATTTCGTGATTGAATACTAGAAAAAAAGATATACAAAAAACCTTGTCTTAAAGAAAGTTTTGAAATTTGATATTCATCACCATCAATAACACAAGTTTTTAATTTTTTAAAAACAGCAAGGATATTTGTAAGAGGAAGTGCTTTTACTTCCCCTTTAATTCCTTGCGGTTTTAAAATTTTTGCAATTTCAATATTTGACATTTACTCTCCGAATTTTACAAAAACTTTTTTGTGTGAGCGAGAAGAAACTGATTTTACAAAAGTTCTAATTGCAGAAGCAATTTTTCCATTTTTGCCAATAACTTTTCCCATATCATCTTCATTTACAGAAACATGAATGATAATTTCACCATTTTCCTTTTCTTCTTCAGAAACTTTAACAGCATCTTCGTCATCAACAAGTTTTTTCACTAAAAATTCTACAAGTTCAACCATTTTCTCTCTCCTTATTTATTGATAATTCCGCTCTTAACAAGCAATTGTTTAGCTGTATCAGTTGGAGTAGCGCCATTTTTAAGCCACTTTTCAGCTTTTTCAGCATTGATTTTGATTTCAGCTGGGTCTGTAAGTGGGTTATATGTTCCAAGAATGTCAATAAATTTACCATCTCTTGGTGCTCTTGAATCAGCTACAACCACTCTGTAGAATGGAGA
>CALVNT010000034.1 GCA_944349925.1 uncultured Clostridia bacterium | reverse complement strand
TCTAAAGCTAAATCTGTAACTTTCGTTGACTATAATAAGCTTACTGTTGCCGAAGACACTGAAATGAGAAGAAATTTCAAGAAAAACGGCGCAGAATACAAGGTTTATAAAAATAAACTCTTGCTCCTTGCACTCAACGAACTCGGAATCAAGGGTGCCGAAGAATTTTTACATGGCACTAGCGCGGTTGCTTTCAGTTATGATGACGAAGTCAGTGGAGCAAAAATTGTTTGTGAAACTGCTGAAAAAACAAAGAAATTAACCGTAAAATTTGGTTTATTAAACGGCAACTTCGTTGAAAGCAAGGAAATCGAAGCATTGGCTAAACTTCCATCAAAAGATGTTCTTGTTGCCAAATTGCTTGGAACTCTCAATGGGCCTATTTCTGCTCTTGCTAGAGTTCTCAACGCCCCTGTTCAAGGGCTTGCAATTGCTTTAAATGCTATTGCATCTAAATAAAAATATAAAAGGAGAAAATAAAAATGGCTGATATTAAACAATTAGTTGAAGAAATTAAATCAATGAGCGTTCTTGAAGTTAGTGAACTTGTTAAAGAACTCGAAGAAACATTTGGTGTTAGCGCTGCTGCTCCTGTAGCTGTAGCTGCTGCTCCTGCTGCTGGTGCTGCTGCTCCTGCAGAAGAAAAAACAGAATTCAATGTTGAGCTTTCTGAAATCGGAGCTAACAAAATCGCTGTAATCAAAGTTGTAAGAGAAATCACTGGACTTGGACTTGGCGAAGCTAAAGCTCTTGTAGAAAGCGCTCCAAAGGTAATCAAAGAAAACGTTCCTACAAACGAAGCTAAAGATATTGAAGCTAAACTCAAAGAAGCTGGCGCAACTGTTAAATTAAAGTAAATCAAAAATAATGAATATTGTGTAAAAAAACTGAGCAAGATTGCTCAGTTTTTTATTTTTTGCAAAACTTTAAATTTTAAAAGCAATATTTAAAAGTTTATAAATTATGAAAATAAAAATTTATTTTTAATTATTTGCATGGTCTTTATCCCAGCAACAATTTTTGTATTTTTTTCCGCTTCCACATGGGCAAGGATCATTTCTACCTATTTTGGGGCCGTCATTTACAACTGTTTTTTGAACTGCCCGCTTTTGTTTTTGCTCTTGCGCCTTCTTTGCTTTTTCTTCTGGAGTTAATTCTTTACCAGTCACCACAACTTGATATTGAGGCATTTGAGGCTCTTCTTTTGGTTTTGCTTCAATTTTCGTGTTTACCAAAACTTTTACTGTGTTTTCACGAATTCTTTCAATCATTTTATCAAAAAGATCAAAACCTTCTTTTTTATACGCCAAAACCGGATCTTGTTGACCAAATTGTCTAGACAAAATTTCATCTTTCATAATCTGCATATCTTCAATGTGTCCAATCCAATTAAAATCAACCATTCTGAGCAAAACAAATCTTTCAATGTTTGCAAAATCAAATCCCATTTCTTTTACATGATTTTCTTGTGCTTTATACCTATCTTCAACGATTTTAATTATTTTGTCAGTAAACTCAGCTTGATCGCAACCTTCAACAAAATCAGCGTCAACCATATTGCTATCTTTTGGCAAAAGTCCCTTCTCAAGCTCAGAATTTATTTTGTCTAAATCCCACTCATAGAATGGTTTATTGTCATCAACACATTTGTTCACAGCTTTTGCGACAACATCTGGAATCATGTTAAATATTTGATCGTGTACAGGTTCGCCGTCAATAACAGCATTTCTTTCTTTGTAAATAATCTCTCTCTGTTTATTCATCACATCGTCAAATTTAAGCACTGATTTTCTTTGCCCAAAATTTTGCAATTCGATTTTTTTCTGAGCATTTTCTATTTGGCGAGATAAAATTTTAAGTTGTATTGGAGTTGAGTCATCAAGTTTAAACATCAATGCAATTCTTTTCATTCTATCCCCGCCGAAACGCCTTATTAAATCGTCTTCAAGCGAAAGGAAAAACACGCTTGACCCAGGATCTCCTTGACGCCCCGCTCTTCCACGAAGCTGATTGTCAATTCTACGCGACTCATGTCTTTCAGTACCTACAATATGAAGACCACCTAAAGCTTTTACTTCTTCCTTTTCAACATCTGTAATCTTTTTAAATTCGTTATAAAAATCTTTATAAACAGATCTTGCATTGTTTAATTTATCATCGTTTATTATGTTAAACGCTGTAGCGTAAGAAATTTCTTCTTCGCTATAGCCTTTATCACGCATCTTTTTTGTAGCCATGAATTCAGGGTTGCCGCCAAGCAAAATATCAGTACCTCGCCCTGCCATGTTTGTGGCTATTGTTACTGCACCTTTTCTGCCCGCTTGTGCAACAATTTCACTTTCTTTTTCATGATTTTTAGCATTTAAAACTTGATGCTTAATCCCGCTAGCTTTTAAGGCTTTTGAAATAAGTTCACTTTTATCAATATTTATAGTGCCCACAAGCACAGGTCGACCTATCTGCGAGCATCTTTTGATTTCTTCAATTATCGCCTTGATTTTTCCTTGTTCGCTGACGTAAATAATATCCGGCTCATCAATTCTCTTTTTGGGAAGGTTTGGTGGTATAGTTACAACATCCAAATTATAAATGGTCCTAAACTCACCTTCTTCGGTTTTTGCCGTACCTGTCATACCTGAGAGTTTTGAATAAAGTCTAAAAAAGTTTTGGAAAGTAATGGTTGCAAGAGTTTGATTTTCGTCTTTAACATCTACACCTTCTTTTGCCTCAATTGCTTGATGCAACCCATTGCTAAATCTTCTTCCAGGTGATAAACGTCCAGTAAATTCATCAACAATTATAACTTCACCATCTTTAACGATATAATTTTCATCTTTGTGCATGATAAAATTTGCTTTCAAAGCATTGTTAATATAATGATTTAACTCTAAGTTTTCAATGTCTGACAAACTTTCAATTTTATAAAATTTTTCTGCTTTTTCAATGCCCGAATCAGTAAGATTTATTTGCTTTGTTTTTATGTCTATTTCTACATCTTCATCTTTTTTAAGTGTTTTTGCGAACTTTTGAGCACTTATATACCCCTCACTAGATTTTGTGCCCATTCCACTTATGATTAAAGGTGTTCTAGCCTCATCAATCAGGATAGAGTCTACTTCATCGACTATAGCAAAATTTAGTCCTCGTTGCACCCGTTGCGAAGCATTTGTAACCATGTTATCTCTAAGATAATCAAACCCTAGTTCGTTGTTTGTGCAATAAGTAATATCACAAGCATATGCTATCTTTTTCTGTTCCGGTTTTTGGTCATTAAGTGTGACACCAACAGTAAGTCCCAAAAATTTATAAACTTTTCCCATCCATTCAGCATCACGCTTTGCAAGATATTCGTTGACCGTTACTATATGGACCCCTTTACCTGATATTGCATTTAAGTATGCAGGCAAAGTTTCAACTAAAGTTTTTCCTTCACCAGTTCCCATTTCAGCAATACGCCCTTGATGAAGAGCTATACCACCTAGTATTTGGACATAATAGTGTCTCATATTTAAAACTCTCGCGCTAGCTTCTCTCACGACTGCAAACGCTTCAGGTAAAAGTTCGTTTAATGTAGTTCCTGTTTTATATCTATTTTTAAATTCTTCAGTACAAGCTTTAAGTTGTTCGTTTGTAAAAGATTTATATTTTTCTTCAAGTGCGACAACCTTATCTGCAATTTTTTTTAATTTTTTTACTTGTGCTTTATCACTTCCAAAAAATCCCATTGTTTCTCCTTTTTAACACAATTTTAACTATTGTATCAAAAAAAAAATTTTTTTACAAGAAAATTAAGGTCATAACAATAACTATTTAAATTTTTAAAAAATTTTTTCTGTTTTTCGACATTTATAAAATCCAACCTTTAAACAATTAAAATCTTCTTTCCCTTGACTATTATATACTTTTATAGTATACTATAAATATCAATTATGTCGGAGGAATTTATGGCTACAAGTTCTATTGAAAATTTAATTAAATTTAAAGATGAAAGCGATAAAGAAAAAATAGTAAAACAAAAAGTAACGATAACAACAGATGAAAAAGAGCTTTTTTCTATATCTGCAGGTACACACAAATTGATATCATTGGCTCAAAACAAAGATAGCAGTGATATTACTTTTAAATTTATAAAAGAAAATTTCAATCGCCTAGATTTTGGTGAAGATTTTAATAAATCAGAGCTTTTTACTATGCTATCAAGCAAAACTTTTAAAATAAACTCTAAAAGCGAATCCTCTCCCATTTCATTAACGGAAAATTCAAAAGATCAGCAGTTAGTTTTTTCAATATCTCCTACAGATGAAGATGGAAAAAAAATCAAAATCAGCATAAATGCCATATCTGTTTCAATTGAATATGAAGGAAAAAAATATCAAAGTAAATTTAATGCTAAAAATTTTGCCCCAGAAGAACTAGAGTCTTTAAGCAACAATTTTTCTATGTCAAATACATTTTTTGAAAAAATCGTTGACAGCGAAGATGAAACTGTAAAAACACTGGAACCAAAAAAGATCCCTTCCTATCTTATAGGACAATATTTTGCAGTAGCTGAAAAAAATGACGAATTTAAAATCAACACTAAAAAAATAGGAAATGTTGATTTCGTCTATTATCAAATGAATGGAAAAAAATATTGCTTTTTAAAAGATAATAAGACAAACGAATTATACATTTTTCATAATGGAACATTAACAAAAATCAACAACAAAGAAATAAAATTATATAAAGACGGGGGAAAATTCTTTTTATTTGTATCTCTGCCATCTGCAAAATATGTTAGTTTGCCACTACCTGAAAATGAAGAAAATGGAAGATATTTTTTGAAAAATTTCGTTAGCGACATAGCCCCAATTTCTTCTCCTAGAAGCAAATCTAAAACCTCATATGCTGGTTTTGCTTCCATAAACAAAGATGAAAGAGATGTTATAGATTATAATTTTTCTATAAAATCAAAAACTATAAAATTTGAAAATAAACACAGCAAAGATTTTAACGATAAAATAAATCCCGCAGATTCAATTTTTGGTGTGCATGCAAAATCTGAAGAAAAAGATGCTCCAGACGATCTTCTTGATGACGATGATGGCACACACAAAGATGAGAAACTTGCGGATACGACCGACAAAGGCGACAAAAAAGAAGATGGTCGCGATAGGATTGCAGAAGAAAAAGAACCTACTGATAAAGATGAAGTTAAACGCGATGATGTTGCAAAAGACAAATCCCTCGATGAAACAATTGATAGTGAAGAGGAAAGAGAAAAACTTGACCATCACAAAGATGTTTCGCCAAAAAAAGATGATAAAGATGATAAACTTAAAGATCCTAAAGATGATAAAAAAACAAAGTCAACTAAGGAGGTCGATAAAACTGAACCCACTGAAAAACAAAAAGATGAAACACTCGAAACAAAAGAATCGACCAAGAAAACTGCAGAAAATACAAAAAAGAAGTTTGACACTAAATTTTTAGGCGAAACAGCTATGCCAATGCTTGGATTTGCCTTTCTTATAATCGCTGCTTTGACAGGTGGAGTTGCTTTTATAGGACTTGCTATTGCATCTATGGCAGCAAGTGTTGGGTTTATTTACTTAGATGGTAAAGAATTGAATATCTATAGAGCTTTAAAAGAAATTAAAGATAATAAATATACAAAATTTAGAGAAATGGATCATGAATGTGGTAAGGCAAAAGAAAATTATAAAGAAAAATATCATGAAATGCAAAAATTTGTTCAAAATTCTAAAGATAAAGATTTTGCACCAAACTTCTTTAAATATTATGACCAATATGGAATAAGTTCTGAGTCCCACAATTTAGCGCAAAAATACGAGCTTGCTACAAACAAATCGCCTAGTCCAGAAATGCTTGAAAAATTTACTGAAATTCAAATGGCTCAAGATGAAGGAGAAAAAACAAGATTACAAAATGAATTTTTATCATCTTTGCCAGAATCAGAAAAAGATGCAGTTGAAAAAGAATTTAATCAATCTAGCTTTTTAGATCTTGATCATGCAGAGGTTCAAAGAGAGGCTTATCATGACCTTGAAAAAATAACCTCAGAAACAAACCCTGGTATAAAGACGCAATTAAAAACAAAATTTATTGAAAAATTTATGCCTAACATAGATTTAGTTTTGCCTGTTCAATTTGCCAAAGAGTTTTCAGATATTAACGAAACAAACAAATCTGCCAGAGTTGTAGAGATCGTTGAAAAATATTATCCAAATTTAACAGAAGCAGAAAAAACAGCAAAAATTGCGGATATTTCTATGATAGCAGATATTGTTGTGGATAAATCTGTTACTCCGCAAACCAAAAAAGCAAAAATTCATGATTATATTGCAAAGAACAAATCTGAGTTAAAACAAAACATGATAAACCAAATTATGGTTGATTGCTTTGGTGAGAAAGATGAAAATCACGAGAATGTAAAACAATTTAATGACAACTTAATTGCCCTTTCATCTTCAGCATCAAGATATTCCGACAAAAAAGAAAGTGTCTCTTCTCTTATAAGAAAAGAAGATCCTACATTTTTATTCAACTTATTTTATTATGAAAAAGATGATATAAGAAAAAGGTATATTATCGACCAATATTCAGATGCAATAGCTCAAAAATTTATTTACAACAAAACTGATTCCCAAATAGCGTTTGATAAATTTATTCAATTATTACCAGAAAACATGAGAGATTACGCCACTGCTCGCTTTAAATTTTCTTGTGCAAAAATCGATATTAAAACTGGTCGACTTCACAAAGATATATACAAAGCTGTAAAATCTATAGAAGAAATCGATAATATTGAGAATATATCTAGAGCAATCTTTGAATCAAAAAAATTAGACGATAAAAAAACTTTTAATGAGTTAGTAACAGACCTACCAGAAGCATATTACGATGCGATGATTTTAAGTGATTGTTGCTTAGATTCGAAAACTGGTGCTTTGTTTAGGCATTCATTAAAAAGCAATTTAATAGTTTCGACACGTAAAATAGGCGAAAATGTTGTCGACATCACTCTTTCTGATATTTTACAATCGACTGTAAACAGCAAAAATGTGCACGATGCCTTTCTTGATTACCAAAGCGAAATAAAATCTTCTGGCATATTAGTGGAATTATCACAAGCAAGCATCTCTAAAAAAAATAGTGAAACATTAGCTGATACAAATTTGGAAGCCGAAGTAAGTGCAGATTTTATTTCAAGTGAAAAAGATCAAAAATCAAAAAATTCAACTTTTAGCCAAACTATTGATGAACATATAAAAACTATTATAGTAAAACGTTTAGTTGAACTAGCAAGACAAGAGGTACTTGAGAAAGACTTCGATAAAGCAGTGTTTGACGAAAGATCTTTAAAAGAAAAACTTTCTAAACTGTCTTTATCCCAACTAAAAAATAAAATTGAAACTGAATACCCTGATAAATCTGTTTTTTATGGTGAAGATAAATCTTTGCCTAAATTGTTAAGTTTGTTAGAAAAAAAATTACAGCTTAACAAAGAATTAGACGAAAATTTAACCTTTGCCAAATTTGACAAACATTTCTCAGGCAAATCATCATCTGTAATTAAAAAAGGAAAGAATTTAGTTATCACTGACACGTCCTATTTTGGCAAAAAGAAAACAAGTGAAGTTATTGCGATAATAGATGAACATGGAAAACTTGATATTAAAAACAAAGATTTAGAAGCTATGATAAAAAATTATTCTTCGATTCATACAGACACAAATCTTTATGAATATATGGAATCATTGTCCCCTTCTGAAAAAGCTTGTTTAATTAAACTTTTGCATTTGCAAATGCTTTTAACAAAAGCATATATAGAAAATCCTAGATTAAACATAGACGCTAAAGAGCGGGCTGATGTAATTGATTTGATTGTTTCTAGAAAGGTTTCTGGTTCACTTAATGAAGAATTTATAGAAGAATTAACAAGACAAAATGCAGATATCCTTGTAAACGACAAAGAACTCAAAACCGAATGTGAAAATGCGAAAAACAGCCACAATGATAAAGATGATAAGGCTTTTGACGATATAGCTTTAATGACAGGGAAAAAATATTTTAAGTACGAAAAAGATTGTCGTCCAATTCAAGAAATACTTGATTTGTTACCTAGACACATCAGAATAAATGTATTTAACAGAATGAGAAGGAAAAGAGAACTTGGATACGAGAAAGATTCAGGTGTAAGACTTCTTTTAATGACTTTAAAAGAAGAAATTGAGGAAAATAAAGAACTAAAAACTCTTATAGAATCTAAGTTAAATGGCAAAAAATTTACAGATTTGACCGACGAAAAAGTTCTTAGCGAATTTTTAGAAACAACATCTAAAGAAAAAGAAGAACGAATGAAAAATGCTAATAGAGCATACTCCACTTCAACGGAAGATTTGTCTAGTGAAATGGTTTCGAGCGAAGTTAAGAGTCAATCTAAAGCTATGAAAAAGCGTAAATATGCTAGTCAATCTCTTGAAAGTGAAGAAGAAATATCTAGTGTAGATGTTGAAAATAAGAAAAAAGAACAAGAACTTAAAAAATTAAATCAAACACAAAGTAAATTTTATAATATAATAACAAAAATCAAAAAGTACTTAGGAAACGAAAACGAAATAAATGATTATAGAAACTTTTCTGATATTTTACAAAAACTTTTGTCAGGTGATGAATCTACATTAAAACTTTTAGGTATCGAAAAAGAAGAGTTAAGTATGGTTATTGAATACATGATTGAAAACAATATAGCAAGCAAAACTTTCCTTCAAGAATACTTAAAAAAATATAATTCAAAAAAATCAAGTCTAGAAAAATCTAAACAAACTGCTTCTCAAAAGACTATCTCTCTAAATAAAACGATGAAAAAAGAATGGGAAAAAATTGAAAAAGAAATCAATTTAAAATTTAAAGAAAAAGAAGAAAAAATCAAGGAAGAGAAAGATAAGCTTTACATTGAAGCTGTAAATAAAGACAAATTAAATAAAAAGAAAGATGGAAATAAAGTTAGAAAGTCTGCAAGATGGTTTATAAAAAGAAAAAATAAAGAAAAACTTGAAAAAGATAAAGAATCGATTGCTGAAATACCAAAAGATAAGGATAAAGAATTAGTTGTAGATAAAGAAACATCTTCAAAAAAAGATTCAGAAAAAGAATAATAAAAAAGTGCATTTGTGCAAAATGCACTTTAATCTTTTAAAATAATAGAAATAAAACAAAAAATAGTAAAAGGATAAATAAAAATGAAAATTGGAGTCGTTGGTTTGCCAAATGTAGGCAAAAGCACTTTATTTAATGCAATTACAGAAGCTGGAGCTGAAAGTGCAAATTATCCATTTTGCACAATAGAGCCGAACATCGGTGTCGTAGATGTCCCAGACGAAAGACTAAATGTTCTCGGTAAAATGTATAATACACAGAAAATTACTCCCGCCTCTATCGAATTTGTAGATATTGCAGGCTTAGTCGAAGGTGCTAGCCACGGAGAAGGTTTGGGGAATAAATTCTTGAGTCACATAAGAGAAGTTGATGCTATAGTCCATGTGGTAAGGTGCTTTAAAAACGAAAATATTATTCATGTAAATGGTTCAGTCTCCCCTCTTCGTGATATAGATATCATCAACCTAGAATTAGCGCTTGCAGATTTGGAACAAGTTTCTAAAAAGCTCGAAAAAGATGAAAAACTGGTAAAAACAGGCGATAAGTCTCTTATTCAAAGTGTAAATCTTATGAAAAAAGTTAAGACTGCACTTGAGCAAAACAAGCCAGCTCGCTCGGTTATGCTTGAAGAAGATGACGAACCTATAATGAAAAATCTTCAGCTTTTGACAGCAAAACCGGTTATATATGTTGCAAATGTCGGAGAAAATGATCTTGGAAAAGAGGATAATGATTTTGTAAAAGAAGTTAAATCTTTTGCTCAAAAGGATAATTCAAAATGTATTACACTTTGCGCAAAGATTGAAGAAGAGCTTGCTTCGCTACCACTTGAAGAGAGAGGTTTATATAAACAAGAACTTGGAATTGAAACAAGTGGGCTGGAAAAACTAGTCAAGGCAAGTTACGATTTACTTGGCTTAATGAGTTATCTAACTGCTGGAGAAAAAGAAGTAAGAGCTTGGACTATAAAAAAAGGTACAAAAGCACCTCAAGCAGCAGGCAAAATTCATTCTGATTTTGAAAAAGGTTTTATCAAAGCAGAAGTTGTTTCATATCAAGATTTAGTCGACGCTGGCTCCTTTGTTAAGGCAAAAGAAAAAGGGAAAGTTCGTATCGAAGGCAAAGACTATGTGGTTTGCGATGGAGATGTAATTTTATTTAGATTTAATGTTTAAGGAGCGTTATGGAACAATTTTTAACCGAATTTAAGGATAAAAATCTATTACCAAAACTTTTACAGACAAATTTGTTGCCACTCGCTTTTTTAGGTGATAGCTTACATACTTTTTATGTTCGCAATAAAATTTTAAATGATTATAATGAAAAAATGAAAAATTATCATCAAAAAGCATCTTATTATTGTAAAGCATCATTTCAAAGTAAAGTTTTAAATAAAATTTATGAAAATTTAACTGAAAAAGAAAAAGAAATTGTCAGACGCGCAAGAAATGCTAAACCAAAGCACACGGCAAAAAATGCTACAACTAAAGATTACTTTATGGCAACCGCTTTTGAGGCATTATTGGGGTACTTATATCTTGATAATCAAATTGAAAGATTGGAAAAAATTTTGAAATTATCAATGGAGGAAGATAAATAAATGCTGATTGAAGGGAAAAATGCAGTTCGCGAAGCCTTAAAAAATAATCTTACAATAAACAAAATCATGATAGATAAAAGCTTTGCTACAAGAAAAGATGAAATAATAAACGAAGCTATAAAAAATAAAATAAAAATTGAATATTTAAGTAAAAACATATTAGACAAAAAATCAAAAACTCAAAAACATCAAGGATTTATTGCGGAAACTGTTGATTTTCAGTATTGTTCTGTTGAAGATATATTAAGCTACGCAAAAGAAAAAAATGAAAAACCTTTTATAGTTTTACTAGACGGAATTGAAGACCCGCATAACTTTGGCGCTATCATTCGCTCCTGCGAATGTGCTGGAGTTCATGGTATTGTTATCCCCAAAAACAGAAGTGTTCAAGTAAATGAAACTGTAATACGTACAAGCACTGGTGCTATTACAAATATGCTTATTGCAAGAGTTACCAACATAAAAGATACAATAGAACAACTAAAACAAAATGACATTTGGGTATACGCTGCTGAAACTGGTGGAAAAGAGATATACAACCAAAAATTAAATGGGAACATTGCTATCGTTATCGGTTCTGAAGGATTTGGAGTGCGAGCTATCGTAAAAAGCCATTGCGATGGGATTATATCTCTTCCACTTAAAGGTAAAATCAATTCTCTTAATGCTTCGGTTGCTTGTGGTATTATTGTATTTGAAATATTAAGACAAAGAGAGGAATAAATGGAGAGTAAACTTATAGAAAAAGCAAAGGTTGGAGATGTAGATTCAATAGAGAAATTGCTTATTGAATACAAGCCTTTAGTCAACAAAATAGCAAGAAGTTATTTCTTAACCGGTGGAGATATTGAAGATTTAGTACAAGAAGGAATGATTGGACTGTTTAAAGCGATAAAAAATTTTCAACCTGACAAAAATACATCTTTTAAAACTTTTGCTACAACCTGCATAAAAAATCAAATACAAACAGCAGTAAGAGTTGCAAGTTCTGAAAAAAACATGGTCCTTTCAACAGCACTGCCAATTGACCAGCAAGACAATTTTGATGAAGACGGAGATGATATAGAAATTGTATTACCCTCCCCTCTTTTAAAACCCGACGAAAAAATAGAAAATCAAGAAACTTTTGATCTGATTACAAAAAAAATAACAAAAGTTTTATCGGAACTTGAGTTAAAAATTTTAATATCATATTTAAAGGGTTTTAATTATGCTGAAATTGCAGAACAAAACAATATTTCAAAAAAAAGTGTAGATAATGCTTTAAGCAGAATAAAAAGCAAACTCGCTTTTTTAAAAAATAAAAATAACTATGAAAATTAGTTTTAAATATAAATTATTTATGTTAAAATGTTAGCTATATGGAGAGTGCTATGGAAAAAATTGATTTAGACAAAATAATTCCAGAAAATGATTTAGAAGAAGAGATTATTTCAGATTTAAAATCTGGGAAAAATAAAGAAGTCATTACTCGTTGCCCGCCAGAGCCAAGTGGATATTGGCATATTGCTCACGTCAAAGCGTGGACAATAGATTTTGAAACTGCTAAAAAATTTGGCGGAAAAACTTATCTTAGAATGGACGACACCAATCCTCTGAAAGAAGAAGGTGAATTTGCTGAAAGTTATTTAGAAGATCTCGCTTGGCTTGGCTATAAACCAGACAAATTGATTTACGCAAGCGAAGCATATTTTGAAGATATTTATAAAATCGCAGAACAAATGATTTTAGACGGAAAAGCTTATGTCTGCTTTCTTTCTGCAGAAGAAGTTTCTGCAACTAGAGGAACTTTAACTGAACCCGGGAAAGAAAGCCCATATAGAAATACTTCTCCTGAAGAAAACCTAAGACTTTTTAGAGAAATGCGAGATGGAAAATTCGAAGACGGAAAGGCGACATTGCGTGCAAAAATTGATATGGCACACCCAAATATGAATATGCGCGATCCTGTCATGTATCGTGTTTTAAGAGCAAAACATTATCGATTAGGAAACAAATGGTGCATTTACCCTATGTACGACTTTGCTCACCCTCTTGAAGATGCTCTTGAAGGAGTTACTTATAGCCTTTGTTCAATGGAGTTTCACGAACATCGACCTTTATATGAATGGTTTATTGAAAACGGCTGGAAAAAGCCTTATCCTCCAAAACAAAGGGAATTTTCAAGGTTAACAATTGAAAATGTTTTGATTGGAAAAAGATATCTAAAACAATTTGTAAATGATAAAATCGTTTCCGGTTGGGACGATCCGCGCTTCCCTACACTAGTTGGTGTTCGACGCCGAGGATACACTGCAAAAGCACTAAAAGATTTTGTAAAATCAGTTGGCTGGGGTAATGTTCTTGAAGTTACTGTGCCATATAGCGCACTTGAATATTATGTAAGAGCAGACCTTAACCAGATTGCGACTCGGGCAATGGTGGTGTTGGATCCTTTAAAAGTGATTATAACAAATTATAACGGCGAAGATGAAGAATTTGAAATTCAAAATAATCCTAACGATGAAAATCAAGGTTATCATAAATCAAAATTTGGAAAAGTGATTTATATCGAAAAAGAAGACTTCTCTTTAAATCCCCCACCAAAATACAATCGTCTCACTTTGGGCGGAATTGTAAGATTAAAGGGCGCATATATAATAAAATGTAACAATGTGCTTTATAATGAAGATGGCTCAATAAATCACTTAGAATGTGAATATATTCCAGAAAGCAAGAGTGGCAATGACACAAGCGGAATTAAGTGTAAAGGAACTATTCATTTTGTTAGTGAAAATAACTGTTTTGAAATAACAATAAGAGAGTTTAAAAATTTGATTAAAAGGGAAGTCGCAAATCCTGCCAAAGCTTTAAGTGAAGGTGCAAAAATTGAAGATATTTTAGAGCCGAACTCCCTTGTTGAAATAAAGGCTTTAGCCGAAAATTTCTTAAAAAAGGCAAAAGTTGAAGATAAATTTCAATTTATCCGAAAAGGCTATTATTGCATGGATAAAGATAGCACAGATGACAATTATATTTTCAACAGCACGATTTCTTTAAAAGATAGTTTTAACAAATAAAAGATAGATTGTCTATCTTTTTTTGTTATTGACAAAGTAAGTTTTTTATTATATTATTAAAACATCTTGAACTTTGTCTACATAAAATAAAAAAACTATTTTATAGAGGTTTTTATGAAAAAAATTGAAAAGCAAAAGAAAATAAGTATTAGTAAATATTTAAAAGAGTATAAAACACCAATATTTTTTTATATTTTAATTTCTATAATTGCTTGCTGTTGCACCGTCTTTTTGACCATTTTGTCTGCTCAAGCAATAGAAGAAATAACCTTAAGTTTTTATCATGAGGCCATTAAATTTTTGTTGGTTTCTATAGCAATTTTTGTTCTGCGTAGACTATGTTGGTTTTCTCTAGAATTTCTTTATAGAAAATATTCAACTCAAATAATGGCTAAACTAAGTTTGGATCTAGCAAACCAAGCTTTTAAATTAAATTCAAAAACATATTCAGATCACGACACCGGCACATTCGTTCAACGCATAGTTGGAGACCCCGAACGAGTAGTTTCGGGCTTAACTTATATTGTAGATATTTTATTTCAAATCTTATATTCTGTCGTTATTGTGATTTACATTTCATGTCTAAACTTATATGTAGGCATAGCGATCATCTTTACAACAGTAGTATCAGTCTTGATAGAAATAAAAAGAACAAAAATTCGAAGAGTTAATCAAAAAAAAGTTAGAGAATCATATGACAAAATTAACTCCCTTACAACTGAAATAGTGAGAAGTGAAAAAGATATTAAATCGTTAGGCTTAGAAAAAGCTTTAAATGAAACCTCAAAGCAAAATTACGACAATTACAAAAATATCTATTACAAAACTGAAATTATAAATGTAAGCCTTTCTTCTGTCCGAAATTTTATTACAGAAATTTTAGGAATTGCTGTTTTAATTTTAGGTGTTTATTTAATTGATTTAGGAACTATAACGCTTGCTACTTTTATGATAATTTATTCAAATAGAGGCGATGTCTCATATTTCCCTAGAGCTTTTGGAGAATTATTAAATCAATTTACAAACATAAAAGTTAGCACTGAAAGAATGTTTTCGCTATTTGATAATAATGAATTTATTTGTGAAAGGTTTGGAAATAAATCTTTACAGAATGTTTTAGGCAAAATAGAATTTAAGAATGTCTCTTATACCTTTCATGAATACGAATATAAACGCGACTATAAAAATAGAAAAAAATCATTTGAAAAAATACTTGTGTCGAGCAATAAAATTTTTGAAAATTTATCTTTTAAAATTGAGCCAAATACAACTGTCGCTTTTGTTGGCAAAAGTGGAAGTGGAAAATCAACGATATTAAATTTAATGTCAAAAATGTATGAAGTTGATAGTGGCCAAGTCTTAATTGATAATATAAACATAAACGATTTTGACAAACCATCTTTAAGAAACACAATCTCCCTAGTCAATCAATTTCCATATATTTTCGATATGACTATAAAAGAAAATTTACTTCTTGCTAAAAAAGAAGCAACCGATGAAGAAATCTTAAATGCACTTGAAAAATCTTCTTTAAAAGAATTTGTAGATACCTTGCCAAAAGGTATTGATACGAAGGTTGGAGAAAGCGGAATCAAACTATCTGGAGGGCAAAAACAAAGACTTGCAATCGCAAGGGCTCTTTTGAGAAATTCCCCTATAATTATCTTTGATGAAAGCACAAGTTCTTTAGATAATTTTGCTCAAGAAGAAGTAAAAAAATCAATAGACTCTCTAAAAGGAAAAAGTACAATAGTAATAGTTGCACATAGACTTTCAACTATTAAAAATGTTGACAAAATATTTTTCTTAGAAGACGGCAAAATTGAAGATATTGGAACATTTGAAGAATTATTTAAAAGAAATGAAAAATTTAAAGCATTGTTTTTAGTAGAAAATATTTAGAAAAGGAACTTTTAAATAGAAAATATTTTAAAAATAATTATTGCTTTAAATAACAACTATTAATCTAAACATAAAAAAAGTAAGCTTTTTGCTTACTTTTTTTGTTATTTTTCTGAATTTTCTTCTTGACCAAAAGCTTTCCTTAAATTAGCATCGTAAAATATTCCATTTTTGTCACAAACTGCATAAGTTTCGTAAAATTCTTTTTCTTGGATTCCATAAATATCATCTTTATTGCTTATATTTAAGTATCCCCCAGCTTTGATAACCATAAGTTCTCCCCAAGAAGCTGTAAATTCAATATCCTCACTTATTTGAATAGCTTTAATTGGGGCACCTTTTGGGGCATGTTTTCCATCTGCCCCTACTTCTAGATCATATCTTTTTGCAAAAGTTTTATGAGGAACTATATATTTTTCTCCAGATGGATTTGTTACAATCCAGCCACAGTTTCCATCTTCATCTTTTACAACTTTGTTTGAAGTTTCCACATGACCATCAGCCATTACAGTTACAACTTCTTCGCCTTCCTCTCCTTGCACAGCCTCTACTCTTGCATACTTTTTATAGTATCTAGGTTCTACACCAGATTCTACTAATTTTACAACATAATCTTGCAATTGATCATTGTTTAACTTTTTTACTTCTTTTTCCATAATTCTCTCTTTTTGTTTTATTCTATCATAAAAAAATGCGTTTGTCAACATAATATTTAATATTCAATAAAATTAAAAAACAAGCAAAGTGCTTGTTTCTAACTTGGTTGCGGGAGTTGGATTTGAACCAACGACCTTCGGGTTATGAGAAATGCAAAGCATTTGCTCTGTTGTGTTTCTACAATATATATGGTATTTTGTTTAAAGTGTAGCACAATATATTGTGTCGCACTTTTTTATTTACCTAAAATTATACCTCTTTTGTGGGGTCAAAAGTGGTGTCAAGCAGTTTTATTTGCTCTTTTTCAAAGTTGTCTAGAACTTTAATGTAGTATTTATTGGTTGTTTGAGTTGTTGTGTGCCCTAACCATTTTGCAATTATTCTTGGTGCAATTCCTTTTTCAGCGCACATCGTAGCAAAGGTTGTTCTTAAGTCTTTTGTTTTGAAATCAAATCCGCAAATTTTCTTGAAATCTGCAAGTCTTCTTTTTAGCGTTGTGTCAGATATTCCGAAAAGAGTTTCAGTTTTTGTATTTTTATATTTTTCGTACAACTTTTTTATAGGTTCAAAAACTGGAATCCATCTATCAGAACCTGTTGTTTTTGTTCCCCTTATGTGTAGCAGGCCATTTTCAAAATCATTTGCTTTTACTATTAAAGCTTCTTTTGGTCTGCATCCAGTAAATAGATAAAATATAAAAATGTCATAGATAGTATTTTCTGCTTTTTCAATAATTGTTTTTCTTTGTTCAACTGAAAGAGCGGTGCCCTCTTTTCGTTTATGATGATATTTTTTGATATCGTCAGAAATGTCAAATTTCACTTTTTTATCTTTATATGCTTGTTTGAAACATTCTTTTAAAAACTGATAAGTATATTCCTTCATTCGCGTGTTTGGCATTTTGTTTAAAAAGTTGTTGATTTCAAGCGCTGTAATTTGTTTTATGTTTTTATTTGGAAAATTTGGTTTTATTTGATTGTTAAAAACACTTCTGTAATTTTTTAAAGTCCCTTCTTTGTAAAAAGGTTCTTTGTGATTTTTATACCACCAGTTCCAGTATTCGTAAAAACTTACAGTTTTTTCAATTTTTACTTGTTTGATTTCAAAAATTTGTTTTAAGTTTTCAAAACATTCTTTTTGTGTATTGCCATAAATATATTTTCTTTCGCCATTAATTGAAAATCTAGCTTGCCAACGGTTGTCTTTTCGTTTGGTTATTTTTATTCCTTTATAAATGTTATAAATCATATCTTCGTTTTTAGGAATAATATTGTTATTTTTTGTTTTAAAGTCAATTATTTCCCCTTTTTCAGCTTTTTCATATTCTTCATTATTATAGCTGTAAGGTTTTTTAACTTTGAAATATGTCTCTAGTGCTGTGTCGATACATTCTGTATGCTTTTTAATCTCGTCATTGTGTTTTTATATATTCATATAAAGTAATCATTTGTTTTTCTCCTTTTAGTTAATAATTTTTGGTTTTTCTTTTTGTGCTTGTGTATAGCCGACAATGATGCCCTTTATTTTTTCGCTTTCAAAGTCGTCAAGTTCTGCAATCATGTTTAACAATTCTTTTTTGCTTTCTGGCCAAGCACTCTTGTCAATCAGATAAGGAACTTCATGTTCGACAAGGTAGTCGATTGTTACATGGAAATAATCTGCTAGTTTAATTAAAGTTTGTATGTCTGGAGTTGTTTTTTCTTTTTCGTAGTTTGAATATGTGTTTTGAGTTAAATTTAAGTCTTTAGCTATTTCTTGTTGTGTTTTTCCATGTTTAAGCCTTAATTCTTTTAGTTTCATATTTTACCTCCCATATTTATTTTAATTTTTTTTATAAATATTTCAATATTTATCAAATTTATTGAAAAAATATCAAAAAAATTGATAAAATCGTTTGTGTTTATCAAATTTTTATGTTATAATCAAGCTGAGTTATCAAGAAATTTGATAATTAAGGGAGGTTCAAAATGATTTTACACATGGCAAAATTTTACATCGGTGCGCGACAAGTAAGTTACAGTCGATTTATGCAAGAGATTAAATTTAAAGAAAGAATGGAGGAAAAGAGAAATGAAAAAGTATTTGGTTAAAACAAAAAATGCTTGTTATGAATGCCTTGACCTATCGTCTATGCTTTCAAAAGTAACTGCTTTCAAAGTTGCTGGCATTGAATACCAAGTTATTGGAGTGTGATATGGGCGCAATAAAGGATTTGATATTAGAGTGTGATTCTCTTCGAAAATCAAACAAGAAATTACTTAAAGAGAATGCGCGTTTAAAAGAAAGGCTATTAAAAGCAGATGCTTCATTGCCTTATTAAATGGCTGTGGTGGTGAAATTCTCGTTACAAACACAGAGTTAAGCATGACATCTTCTCTTCTTAAATAAATTTGTTCACAAGCCTCCTACTCTGAATTGATTGTGCTGTCAATTCTTTCAAAGGTTGAAGTCCTTTGACCATAGTCCATTATTGCTAGAGTAAAAGTCGAGAACTAGTTTACAAAAATTTAATTAAAAGGAAGAAGCATGGCAAATTTTAGAAATTATTATGGCCAAAATAGAAATAGAAAGAAAAAGAGAAATAAATATACAACTGCAGAACAAATTGCTTTTAGATTAGGCCAAGAGAAGAAAGTTCTAAATAGTATTGCAAGTGGTAAAACAGATACTCGAGTATATGATGCTTTTGTTAAAGGCCTAAGTGGAATGCCACAAAATAATAAAAATAAACCTTTATATTAATAAAATTTTCGATATCGAAAAAAAAATAATCGATGTCTTTCTTTTCTATAACTTAATAAACTGTAAGTCGAGGCAATGCGTCCTCGCACATAATCAATAGTTTAAGTTGATTGTTGTTCAATGATTTAATGATTAAATTATAAAATTTAAAAAAAATAAAAGTGAGGAAATAAAAAATGTTAGAAAATAAACCTATGCGTGAAATTGGAATGATTATTGCAAAAAAAATTACAAAAGCAAGAGAAGCTGGAGAAAGTTTTGATGGTACTCGTAAATGGGATGCAAAACCTGAAGAATATTTTTTAGATATTGTTTCTTGTGATGAAGAAGATTTTAATAAAATTGATGGAATTTTAAATGGCACTCGTCTAAATTATAAAGTAGACAAAGAAACATATGATAAAGCAAAATTTGGCGATTGGGCAAAAGTTAAATATTATTTGACTCAGTATGGAAAAGATGTAACACCTAAAGCTGAATCTTGCGTTGTTATAGAGAAAAAGTAAAATAGGAGATATAATGGCAAGATATAAAAGCGAAATGCCTATGTGGCTCAAAGTAATTTTGTATACTATAATGATAGTTTTTACAATTGGCGCACTTTTTTGCCTTACTGTTTTGATTTATGGTGGTTTTACAGGTATGAATTTTGTTGAAGTATTACAAAATTGGTTTACACCTGAAAAAATTCAAGAAGCTGTAGAGAAAACGGAAGAGACTTTGTCCATGATAGGAATAATTTAATAATAAAAATTATTAAGGGGTTAATGGGGTTTTTCCCCTTTCCCCTTAATTTTTTAAAATTATAAAAAGGAATTTTAAAATGTGGTGGAAAATTTTACTAATTGTAATAGCCGTAGTTGTTTTTGGTCCAGCGATTCTTGATCTAATTGGTTTTATCTTTACTTTAATTGGAAAAGGTTTTTCTTGGTTAGGCACAATTTTGGATTGGATAGGTATTACAAGTTTATTTTAAAAGGAGTTTATATTTATGGAAAAATCAAAGAATGTATTTTTTTTAGTTGTATTTTCTATAATGGCAGTTGCTTTAGCTTTCTTTATAGGTTATTACGTAAATTCTAAAAATAATACTGATATAA
>CALVNT010000033.1 GCA_944349925.1 uncultured Clostridia bacterium | reverse complement strand
GTTGATTTTTTTGTCTATAAAGGTAATAAGGCTTATAACCATTTCCCATAAGAGTTTTTTGACCAAAACTTACCATCTTTTCAATATCTTTATCGTCAATAATGTCTTTTTGCCACTTAAGGTCAGCTCCTCTTTTTATTGACAATGTGTGAATTGTAATATTTTGTGGATATAATTCCAAAAGAGTGGTTATAGTTTTTTTGAAAGTAGAAAATTTTTCTTGTGGTAAGCCTGAAATTATATCCATATTCACAACAAAACCTCGTTCTAACGCTAAAGTATAAGCGTCGAAAACTTGTTTATTGCTAACAGACCGACCAATTCTTTTTAAAGTTGATTGACAAAAAGTTTGTGGATTGATTGAAATACGCGTTACACCATATTTTTTTAAAATATCAAGTTTACTTGCATTTATCGTATCAGCCCTTCCACATTCTACAGTAAATTCATCAACAGAAAATGTAATCATTTTAAGCAACTTTTCAAGTTGATATTCATTTAATACCGAAGGGGTTCCCCCTCCGATATAAATAGTACGGACTATGTAAGCCTTTTTAGCAATAATTTCTTTCACCGCTTCTAACTCTTTTCCAACAGCATCAATATACTCTTCAACTTTTTTATCGCCAAGCGCCTGAAGTTGGTGAGAAATAAAAGAGCAATATAAACATCTTGTTGGACAAATGGGAATATTTATATATAAATCAATCAAATTGTCATTTCTTATAATACACTTTTGATTTTTTAAAATATTTGCAACAAGGTCAGCTTTTTCCTTTGAAACATAAAAAAGTTTTTGCAAAGTTTCACTTGCAAGATAAGGCTTGATTTGACCTTTATCGATCATATCCCTTACAAGTTTAGTTGGCCTTACTCCTGTTAACGAGCCCCAAGGTAAAGATACTTTAAGCTCTTTAGTTAAAGTTAAATAAAAATGATTTTTAAGCATTTTTTTTACGATAGATTTTTTTTCAAGTTCACTTAAATTTTCATTTAAATTGAATGTATAACTATATTGCTTTTGCTCACCCGTCAATAGATTTTTTATTAAAAAATCGTTTTGCAAGATGGAAGAATTTTCATTCATCAAATGCTCAATTTCTAACTCATCATGCTTTCCAAACAAATTTGCAAGATCATTAAGCTCAATTTCTAAAGATGGAACATTTGTTTTTATTTTCATCTTTCGCTCCTATAAACATCAATAACTTCTTTAAGAGTTTTAAGTGAATTTATAGCCTTGTTGAGTTCTTCAGTGTTTTTAACTTCGACAGTAACATTGCAATCAAATTTATCGACGTTATCCTTAACTTCAAATCCTCTTAACGGCAATTTTAAATTAGTTATTTGATTTGTAAGTTTTGCAATGCTATTTCCATCTCTGTTTGCTATCACTTTTAGTTTAGCATGGAAACTAGAATTATCTCTAGTTTGCCACTGAGCATTTATCAATCGCTCTGGCTCAAGATATTTGATGTTTGGACAATTATGTCTATGAATAGTAACACCTTTACCTCTTGAGATATAACCTATAATTTCGTCACCCTCAATCGGAGAACAACAACCTGCAAAACGAACAAGCAGACCACTATCGCCGTCAATCAAAACGCCATCTTTATTTCTCTTTAGATGAACGATATTTTGCGGTATTTTTTCTACTTGATGATCCCTATTCCAAAAAGCAATCAGTCTTCCTACGACTTGCCCTACCGAAACAGAACCTCCACCAATTGAAGCATATAACTCATTTTCATCATCAAAATTAAACCTTTCCAAAATTTCTTCTATATAATCTGGAGTAAGAAGTTGAGAGGCAGAAAAATTTTTGCTTTGAATCTGTTCATTTAATACTGTTTTTCCAGTCTTGATATTATCTTCTTTCATTTCAGACTTGAAAAATGCTCTTATTTTAGATTTAGTATTATTGCATCGAACTATGCTAAGCCAATCTCTAGACGGGCCTTTTGATTGAGTTGATGTGATGATTTCAACTATATCTCCATTGGCAAGAGGCGTGCTAAGCGGTCTCATTTTTTGATTTATTTTGGCGCCGACGCAACTGTTGCCTATATCAGTATGAATTGCATAAGCAAAGTCAATAGCCGTTGCCCCTTCAGGAAATTCAAGCACTCTTCCCTTTGGAGTTTGAACGAAAATAACCCCATCATATAAATCATTTTTTAAGGTATTGATAAATTGTTCGTTAGACATATTCTTGGCATTTTCAATCATCTCACGAAACCAAGTCATACGGCTATCAAACTCGTTCTTTTTGTTCTTCTTTTCCTTATACAGCCAATGCGCACACACTCCGCCATATTCTGATTCTTTATGCATTTGATAAGTACGAATTTGCACTTCCATAGGATGTTGATTTTCAACTATAATTGTCGTATGAAGTGATTTATATCCATTTGGCTTAGGGTTTGCGATATAATCTTTTACTCGACCAGCCATAGGCTTATAAATACCGTGAATTCTTCCTAAAACTGTATAGCACTCTTCAACGGTATCAACAATTACACGCATTGCTATTATATCGTAAATTTGATTAAGTCTTAAATTTTTGCTATGAAGTTTGTTGTAAATAGAAGAAATATGCTTTTGTCTAGATACAATTTCTCCTTTAATTCTAAGTTCATCTAAAATTTTTTGAATTTTTGCTTTTGTAATTTCAAGTTGTTTTTCATTTTCCTCAAAGTTGCTTGTAACGCTTTCTTGCAATCTTTTATATTCTTCCGGTTGTAAAAGTCTTATAACATTGTCAGCTAAATTTTGTTTTAAAGAATCAAAGCCAAGTCTTTCTGCAAGAGGAACATGAATCTCTTCTACTTGTTTAACAAACCTTTTTTGTGATTCATTTAAAGGAAGCTCCATCTTTGAAATATCGTAAAAAATGCCTGCAAGTTTTATAAACACAACTCGCATATCTTTGCTCATCGCGATAAACATTCTTTTGATATCTTCTATTTCTTCACTTAAAGTCAACTGGCTGATGTCTTTTATGGTTTTATATGTTTCAACCATTTCAATACCATCAGTATTTAGCCTTTTTTCAATTTCGCTAGCTTTTTCGCTGTCAACTTTAAAAAGTTGATAAGTGAGAAATGCAAGGATAGAATCTTTATCTAGTTGCATTTTTATTATCATTTCTAATATAACAAAAACTCTTTCTAGATTCATTTT
>CALVNT010000032.1 GCA_944349925.1 uncultured Clostridia bacterium | reverse complement strand
TGGTAAAAGATCATCGAGTGATTGAACCGCTGTTTTTATGTTTTGATATACGGCCGTTAAATAATTTTCCATATTATCTTTTTGAATTGCTTTTTCCATGATTATCCTCCAGAGTTTTTATGTGCAATTGCTTAAAAATTATACAAAAAACAGTTACATAATTTAAATTTACTTGCAAAAAATAAAAGCATGAAAACATCAACCAAAATTTATCTGATTTTATTTGCAATTACATCTATTGCATCGACAGTTCTTGCCCCAAATGTCATAAAAGCTGTTCAAATTAGTACGGCTGGCGTGTCATTCAATTTTTCTGTTTTATCTTATGTGGCGCTTGCCTTAATTGTTTTATCAAATATTTTCGGAACAATTTTATATTTTAGATTTTTAAAAACATTATCCTTCAACAAAGTGATATTTTTTTCAACTTTACCTTTTACTTTAATTTATGGAACATTGCTGTTTTCATTGGCATATTTATCTAGTTTAGATAATCCTACTGCTAATGGTGTTAAAACTTTATTAAACATTTCAACTACCAACCAGTACAACACAATTTTGTGGGCTGTGTTGTTGACTATTATATATATCTTAGTTTTATTTATTGTGTACTTCTTTGTTTCTAAACCTGTTGAAAGAATGGAAAAAATTCTTTTAAGACTTGGTGACGGTAAAATAAAAGAACGAAAATTTAATTTGGGTGGAGGAAAACAATTTGCTCAAATGGGGCATGCACTTTTAAAGATAAATAACACGTTTAGTGGTGCAAATGAAAATTTGACAGGCTCTAAAGTTCCTAAAATTTTAAATAAATTTATCGACGAGCAAAAACTTTTAAGATTGCAAAATGGTGAAAAGATAACTCATAATGCATATTTGGTCTTTTGTCGTTTGCAGGAAGAAAAAGATAATAATATGAGAAAAGAATATGATTTACTAAAATTATATATCAATGAAATAGAACCTTTAGTAAAAAAATTTAGTGGCATTGCTATTGAAAATGCTAATTTTGGAAGTTGTTCTCTATTTTTTAGAGCAGAAAACGCCTTAGATTTTGCACATGCTGTTTGCCGTGTTGTTAAAATTAAATCAAAGCGAACTTCAATAATTAAACCTTTTATCGTAGTTGACAATGAGGATACATCATTTTTTATAAATGAAAAATCAAGAGTTATGCTAGATGAAAATAATTTTGAAAGCGTGAGAGAAATTTTAAGATTTTCAATGGCAAATGGTTGCAGACTTACTTTTACAAATAAAATTTTGGACAATTTGCCATCAAACTATCTGCTTAAATATAGATATGTTGGGAAAATATATTCTTCAAAAAATTTGTTTGAAAGTTTGGAAGTTTATTCAAGAAAGAAAAGAGAAAAACTAGATAAAAATAAACAAGATTTTGAAAAAGCTGTTTTATTTTTTAATCGAGGAGAAAAGGAAAGGGCAAGAATAATTTTCGAAAATATTTTGCGAGAAAATCCAAACGATAAAGTGTCATATTTATATTTTAATCAATGCAAAAATTAACTTGACAATTCATGTGTATAAGTGATAATATTTCCGTGTGAAAACAAGAAATTTTGAAAGAAAAAAAACTTGTCCGCGCTGTGATTTAAAAATGCCAGAGTCGACTGAAGAATGTCCGGACTGTGGCTTCATTTTTTCGCGCTTAAAGTTGGCAACAAACAAAGATGCAAAAACAAAAATGCGTCGTGGAGAGCGAGATTTTATCGTGAAAACCAATATGTTGCCAAGTGATATCAAATATACAAAATTATTGCTTTTGACAATTTTTATTGGTATTTTTGGTGGGCACTGTTTTTATGTAGGAAGATATTTTCGAGGAAGTATTTTACTAGTCAATTTTTTGATGGTTGTTTTGGTCGCCATCTTTAATGCTGAACTTTTTGCCCTTAATGAAAATTTAGTAGGGGCGCTTTGCACTATAGCTGGCTTTATAATGCTTTTGTGGTTGTGGGACATTTTTATGGTTGCTTTTAAAAAGTTTAAAGTTCCGGTAGCGATTGATTTGAAAAATGAAGATTTTATTAAAGAGGAAGAAAAGTTATGAGAATTGTCGTAGGAATAAGTGGCGGAGTTGACTCGTCTGTAGCTGCGTATTTATTAAAAAAACAAGGGCATGATGTTATTGGCCTTTTTATGATAAATTGGGAAGAAAAAGATAGTGCTTGCACTGCAGAAGAAGATTTTGAAGATGTAAAAAGAGTGTGCAACAAAATTGGTATTCCATATTTTTCTGTGAATTATGCGAAAGAATATTATGACCGGGTTTTTAGTTATTTTCTAAAAGAATATAAAGCAGGAAGGACCCCAAACCCTGATGTGCTATGCAACCGAGAGATAAAATTTGGACCATTTTTGGACAAAGCAATTGCATTAGGTGCAGACATGATAGCCACAGGACACTATGCAAAAGTTTATGAAAAAAATGGGGAGTATTATTTAGCAAAATCTGATGATTTAAACAAAGATCAATCATATTTTCTAAATCAACTTAGTCAATACCAACTATCAAAAGTTATTTTTCCTCTTTCAAATATAACAAAACCACAGGTAAGACAAATTGCAAAAGAATTAGAACTTTCTACTGCAGAGAAAAAAGATTCTACAGGTATTTGTTTTATAGGAGAACGAAATTTTAAAAAATTTTTACACCAATTCTTGCCGGCTATGCCCGGTGATATTGTAGATTTAAGCGGCAATGTCGTTGGAAGACATGATGGACTTATGTACTATACTTTGGGACAAAGAAGAGGCTTAAACATTGGTGGATTAAAGGGCGGAAATGGGCAAAGGTGGTTTGTTTTAGAAAAAGACCTAAAAAACAACAGGCTTATTGTAAGTCAAGGGGAAGATGACCTATTGTTTAGTGACGGACTTTATGCTGACAACTTTAATTGGATACCTCATATTCCACAAGATAAACAATTTTCTTGTTTTGCCAAATTTAGATATAGACAACCTGACCAAGAAGTCAAGGTGCAGTTAACAGGTAACAAAACAATCAGAGTAGAATTTAAAGAAAAACAACGAGCAATAACTCCTGGACAATTTGTTGTGCTTTATGATAAAGATGCAAACTGTTTGGGTGGAGGAACTATTACTGAAAGTTTTAAAAATTAAGAAAAATCATTCATTCTAGCATAAAAACAAATCTTATGGAAAAAATAATGCTAGGAGGTAAAAAATGATTATAGCAAATTATATCGCACTTATTATCCTAATGATAGGTGGGCTTAACTGGGGACTTATTGGATTAATCAATTTCAACTTGGTTGCTTGGCTTAGCATGGGCAATAAAACAATTGAAAGAATTATTTATATCCTTGTCTTAATCGCTACTTTGTATTTGATAGTCGCTAGTATCATTGACGGTGGTATTCTTCTTTCTGAAATTGCAAATAAACCTGCAGTTTAATAAAATCTCGGTTAATCCGAGATTTTTTATTTTATAAAATTGATAAAAATTAACATAAAACAATTATAACAATTCGACATAATTTATAGTTTTTTATTGTTATAAATGTGTTTTTTGATTGAAATAATTTAATCTTTATATGGTTATTTTTTTTATAATAAAGCGATGAAGTTTTTTACTAAAATATTTTATCTTTAAAAAATATTTGCGGGATATTTGCAAATCAATATCTATAAAAATATAACAATGAGCAAAAATGCTATAAAAGTTGAAATTAAAGCATGAGTAAACTTTTGTAATATCATAAGTTTTATTGGCATTTTAAAAGTCGCAGTCAAAGCAAGTGATTGGAAAATTGTAGATATGCCACCAAAACTTATAACAAAACTAGCAAGCAAGATTGCTTGTTTTATCGACGGAAGGGCAGAGATGTCTAAACAACCTTTCGTAATTTCTATAAGTCCAGCAATAAAAGCAGAAACATTTGATGGTAAAAATGATAAGATTGGCGAAAGGGAGGCAATAACAACAAAAAATATAGCAATGCTCGTTCCAACGGAAATAACACTTAAAGAGGTGTCTAGAACCATGCTAGAAAGATTGCTTGGTTTAGCTGTGTTTTCTATTTTTTTTGTGCTTGATAGCTCTTTAATTTTTATATTTCGATAAATTATGCCGTTTAAAATAGCCCCTATTATATGTGCAGAAAAGATTAAATAACCAATTAAAGCATTAGAGAACATTCCAGCACCGACGGCACCAATAATAAACATTGGGCCAGATGTAGAACAAAAACTCATCATCTTAAAAGCATCACTTCGTGAAATTTGTTTATTTTCATATAAGTCAGCAGTGACTTTAGCCCCTAAAGGATAACCTGAAACAACACTTGATATAAATGCAAAAGAAGCTATAGGAGATGTGTTATAGATTTTTTTTACAGGTTTAGCAAATAAACGCGAAATTTTTTCTGTAAGAGAAAATGAAGATAAAATTTTTGTAAAAAAAAATAAAAGGCAATAGACATGGTAAAACATTTAAAGCCCACGCGCTTATACCGTTTAAAGTTGTTTGAAGATAAAACTGAGGAAACAATACCATATTCACAAGAATGTAAATGACAAAAATCGACAGAATTGTTTTTGAAACGCTTAGTTTTGCTGATTTTTCCATGATAATCTCCAAATTTGTTTGACAACAGGGTAGAATATAATTATAATTTTTAAAGAAGTTGTTTATGATACAATTTATTCATTAAAATAGCAAATTAGAAGGTAAAAATGAAAATAAAAAAGTTGTATAAAAAAGCTGAAAAATTGCAAAAAACTATTGTGTTTCCAGAAGCTGAATTTAGTGAAAGAACTTTAAACGCAATCAAGATAATAGCAAAGAAAAAAATTGCAAAGCCTATACTTATAGGTGATGAAAGTGGTTTAATATTAAGAGACAAATCACTTATCGGATTTCAAATTATAAACCCAAAAACTTTTGAGCACTTTGACAAAATAGTTAAATGCTTGTACTCCAAACGCAAAGATAAAGGCATGACAATGGAAGAAGCAAAACAGCTAGCCCTTGATCCATATTATTTTGGGACATTATTGGTTGAGGAAGGTTATGCAGATGGAATGGTAGCCGGAGCAGAAGCTTCAACTGCTAATACCGTAAGACCGGCATTGCAAATAATAAAAGCAAAGAAAAAAGGTGCACCAGTAAATTCTTGTTTCTTTATATATGGGAAAAACAAATTTTTAAAAAATAAAAGTTTAATAATTGCAGATTGTGGTGTTTTGCCAAATCCAAACGCTGACGAACTAGCACAAATTGCAAGTGACAGCGTTGGCACTTTCAAAGCTTTAGGACTAGGAAAGCCAAAAGTTGCCTTTTTGTCCTTTTCGACAAAAGGTTCAGCCAAACATGAGTCTGTAGAAAAAGTACAAATGGCGTATGAAAAATTTAAAAAGAGCGGTGTTTGCGCAGATGGTGAATTGCAATTTGATAGTGCAATGGTGCCTAGCGTTGCAAAGCATAAAGCGCCACAAAGTGCTATTGAAGGCGATGCAAATATTTTAATCTTCCCTGATCTAAATAGCGGAAATATTTGCTACAAGGCGATTCAATATATAGGAGGCTTAAATGCCGTTGGGCCAATACTACAAGGACTAAATAAACCTATAAATGATTTGTCTAGAGGCTGTAGCGTAATGGACATAGTAACAATCACAGCAATTACTGCTTTACAAGCAGAAAATAATAAATAAGGAGAAAATATATGAAAATTTTAGTTATAAATGCAGGAAGTTCATCATTAAAGTTCCAACTTTTTGATATGGAAAACGAAAAAGTTATCGCGAAAGGAAATTGTGAAAAAATCGGGTTGCCAACATCATTTATTGGTTACAAAACAACAGGAGATAAAAAAGAAGTTCCTGTTAAAATGACAAACCATGTTGAAGCGCTTGAAAATGTTCTTAAAATCTTAACAGACAAAAATGAAGGCGTTATAAAAGATCTTTCAGAAATTTCAGCTTGTGGGCACCGAGTAGTTCAAGGTGGTTGGATTTTTGATAAAAGCGTATTGGTAACAAAAAAAGTATTGAAAGATTTAGATAAATTAACAGATCTTTCTCCACTTCATGCTCATGCCAATATGGCTGGAATAACAGGCTGTTTAAAGGTTATGCCAAAAGTTCCACAAGTTCTTGTTTTTGACACTTCTTTTCATGCTACAATGCCTGAAAAAGCTTATAATTACGGAATTAAATATCAAGATGCAGAAAAATATCACATAAGAAAATATGGATTCCACGGAACAAGTCATAGATATGTTGCAAACGAATGTGCAAAATTGCTTGGCAAAAAACTTGAGGATTTAAATTTAATAACAGTTCACATGGGCAACGGCTCATCTATAACCGCTATTAAAAATGGTAAAAGTGTAGACACAACTATGGGACTTACTCCACTTGAAGGCTTAATAATGGGAACACGCTCAGGAGATTTAGACCCAACTGTAGTTTCATACCTTGCTGATAAAAAGGGACAGAGTGCAAGTGAGGTTGTTTCATATCTTAACAAAGAATGTGGAATGCTGGGAATAAGTGGTGTTTCAAGTGATTTGCGTGAAATCAATGATGCTATCAATAAAGGCAACAAACGAGCAAAGCTTGCTCTTGATATGTTAAAATATAGGACTAAAAAATTTATTGGTTCATATATGGCAGTTTTAGGTAAAGTAGACGCAATAGTATTTACAGGTGGTGTAGGAGAAAATCAAGAAGATCTTAGAGAAGAGGCACTTGAAGGTATGGAAAATTTTGGTATAGAGATTGATGTAAAGAAAAATAGATCTCTACCAAGAGGAACTACTGAACTTATAAGCACAAAAAAATCAAAAGTTAAGGTTTATAGAATACCTACAGACGAAGAACTTTTGATTGCTAGAGATACTTTGGCTTTAATAAAGAAATAAATATAAAAAGTAAAAAGTTTATATAAAATTAAAATAGAAAAAATTAAAAGTACAAATAATGTAAAAACACTTGACATTTTATAAAAAAATCTATATACTTGTTAAGCAAGAATGAAATAATGCAAGATAGTAAAGGAGGAAAACAATGGCTGTTCCAAAGGGTAAAGTTTCGAAAGCTAGAAGAAACACAAGAAATTCTGCAAACTTTAAGGCAACTGCACCAACTCTTGTTGAGTGTCCAAAATGTCATGAGATGAAAAAACCTCATGCTGTTTGCAAAAAATGTGGAAGCTATAAAGGTGAAACTGTTATAGAGAAAAAAGAAAAAACAAAGTAAGTATAAATTTAAAAAATACAAACTCGCATTAAGCGAGTTTTTTGTTTTCAAAAATTATAAAAAATAACTATTATGCACAATTTGTAGTATTATGTTTTGCATAACAGCCACAAAATAAAGATTTTATTATTTTTTGAAAATATGCAACTGTAAAAGTTCTTTTTGTAATACTAAAGAATAATTATTGAAAAAACGCTTTGATTTCTGCTTTTATTTTGTTATTATATATACATAAGATATTTTAAAATGGGAGATTGTAATGAAAATTGTAGTAGATGGTTTTGGCGGAGATAATGCTCCTTTAGAAATTGTAGAAGGTTGCGTTATGGCTATAGAAAAACATAAAAATTTAGAAATAGTCTTAACTGGAAAGAAAGAAGAATTAAAAAAATTGCTTGATGGAAGAGAAGAGCGAATTGAAATTGTAGATGCTAAGGATATGATAACAAATAATGACAAACCGACTGAAGCTATAAGACATAAAACAGATTCATCTCTTGTAAAGGCTTATGATATATTAAAAGAACGAGAAGATGTGGTTGGACTTGTTAGTGCAGGAAGTACCGGAGCTGTGCTTGCTGGTGCAATTATGAAAATCGGGCGAATTCGGGGTATATCTCGTCCAGCATTAGCGCCTATTTTGCCGACTAAATTAGATAGCGATGTCATTATTATCGATAGTGGTGCAAATATAGATTGTAAAAGCGTAAATCTTTTGCATTTCGCACTTATGGGAAGTGCTTATTATTCTATCGTTTACAACAAACCTAATCCAAGAGTTGCTCTTTTAAATAACGGAAGAGAAGAGGAAAAAGGAAACGAGCTTGTTAAAGAAGCGTATCAGTTGCTTAAAAATGCTCCAATAAATTTCATTGGAAATCGTGAAGGTGGAGATTTTATGAGCGGAGAAGTTGATGTTATGGTTGCAGATGGTTTTGCTGGTAATGCGCTTTTAAAAGGTACTGAAGGAGCGGTTGGCGCAGTTTTGAGTCTACTTAAAAAAAGTATTAAATCACATACCTTAAGTAAAATTGGCGCTTTATTTATGAAAAAAACATTTACAGAGCTTAAAAATAGAATCGACATATTAAAAAAACATGGTGGAAGCCCATTGTTAGGTTGCAAGAAACTTGTTGTAAAAAATCATGGTTCTTGTAAAAGACTAAATATCCTTTCTTCTATAGAACAAACAATGCTTCTTCATGAAAACAAATTGATTGAAAAAATTGAAAATTCTTTATCTCTTTTGGAAAAGGCGGACAATAATGGTTAAAGATAAAAATAATGAAATTTCAAAAAAGATAGGGTATAGTTTTTTAAATAAAGATTTGCTTCAGCAAGCGCTAACTCATAGTTCAAAATCTGAAAAAAATTATGAAAGATTGGAATTTTTGGGAGATGGCATCTTAGATTTTATTGTAGGTGAATATTTTTTTTCTCATGCTCAAGATAAAGAAGGAAAACTAACCGTTTGGCGTAGCCATTATGTCTCTGAAAATTATTTATCAATGCTCTTTGACAAACTGGGACTAAATGATTTCGTTATTGTAGGAAAAAGTTACCAAGGAGCTATATCTAAAGCTATTAAGGCAGATATAATAGAGGCAATTATTGCAGGAATATACCTTGATGGGGGGCTAGAGCAAACTAAAAAATTTATTTATGACCATTTTGACCTAGAAGGTTTTAAAAATGTTGCTGATGACAATTATAAATCAAAGCTTCAAGAACTTGTTCAGGGCAATTTTAAATGTCATATGCGTTACGAAACAGAACCTAACTCTAACGGATTTATCTCTACCTTTTTTATGGACGAAGACGCAATAAGTAATGGAGAAGGGTTAAGTAAAATTGAAGCTGAACAAAATGCAGCAAAAAAAGCAATTGATAAACTTTTTCTTATTTGATCTTTACAATTTTAAACAAAAATGTTAACATTAAACTGAATTATAAATATGCTTTAAAACAACAAATTCAACTTATGAAAATGCGAGGTTATTATGATTTTTAAAAAAATCGAAATGATTGGTTTCAAATCATTTGCAGATAGAACAGTCATTGAATTTAATGACAACTTTACAGCCATTGTGGGACCTAATGGTTGCGGTAAAAGTAATGTTTCAGATGCAATTCGTTGGGTTTTGGGCGAACAAAGTCCCAAAACTTTGCGTGGAGATAGCATGCAAGATGTTATTTTTAATGGTACCGAAAAAAGAAAAAGTCTTTCTTACTGCGAAGTTACTTTAACTTTTGACAATACAAATCGTTTTTTTAATTTTGATTATGATGAGCTCGCAATCACAAGAAAACTTTATCGCTCTGGTGAAAGCGAGTATTTGATCAACCGAAACACTTGCCACTTGCGTGATATAACCAATCTTCTTTATAATAGCGGGCTTGGTAAAAACGGATATTCTGTTGTCAGTCAAGGAAAGGTTACTGAACTTGTAGACGCAAAACCTGAAAGTCGTAGGGCAATGTTTGAAGATGCTGCAGGTATTTCTAAATACAAAAACGACAAGCGTGAGGCTGAGCGAAAACTTGAAAGAACCACGGATAACTTGACTAGAGTAAAAGATATTTTGTCTGAAATTGACAGGCAAATGGGGCCTTTGAAAAAACAAGCAGAAAATGCAAAAAAATATCTTGAATATAAAGGCCAATTAAAAGATTTAGAAGTAAATGCATACATTTATCAATATGAAAATGCCAACAACTTAAAAGAACAAATTGGTCTTAAACTTGATGCTTTAAACAGACAAATTGATGTAAGGCAAGCTGATTTAGATACAGCAAATGAAAAATATTCAAACGCCATGCTCAGCATTGAAAACTTTGATAAAACTCTTGCACAAATCAACCAAACAATCTTAGATTTGACTGTAAGCCTTGAAAAACAAGAAGGCGAAACCAAACTTGTACGAGAAAGAATAAATTATACATATAAAGAAAATGACCGATTAAACCTTGATAAAACAAACAGTGAAACTGCTTTAAAAGCTTGCAGAGAAAGCAAAACCACTCTTGGAAAAGAAATTTCGGATTTAGAAAGTGAACTTTCAATGATGGAAAAATCTTTTAATGAGCTTTCTGAAAAATACGTTTCCCTTGCTAGCGAATTGACATTAAGCGAAGATGAGGCTGGAGCAAATCAGCAAAAAATAATTGAAACTTTGGGTTCTTTGTCAGATATAAAGAGCAATGTTTCAAGGTTAAGGGCAGAAAAAAATCTTTTAAGTGAAAGTCTTAAAAATCTTGAAACCGATTTAAGCGGTTTAAATACAAAGCAAGATGAAAATAAAAAATTAGTCTCTTTTGCGAAACAGGCTCTTGATGAAAAAACTCAAAAATTAAACTCACTTAAAGAGGAAGTTAAAAATCTTGCAAGTGAAGATTTTATTGCGGAGCGAAAACTTCGCGAGTTTGAAAATGAAAAAGGTAATATAACCACTCAAATAAAAGTTTTTGAAAATAGAAAAAAACTTTTAACTGATCTTCAAAACGAATATGACGGTTATGCTTATTCGGTAAAAAAATTGTTGAAAGAAAGCGAAAAAAATTCTCAAATAAAATCTAAAATTATTGGGGTAGTAGCTTCTCTTATAAAAGTTCCTCAAAAGTTTGAAACAGCTATTGAAGTCGCTTTAGGTGGTGCAGTTCAAAATATTGTTACTCACAATGAAGAAGATGCAAAAATGCTCATCAAATTTTTAAAAGACAATTCTTTTGGTAGGGCAACATTCTTGCCTGTTTCGTCTATGAAAAAAAGAGAACTTGACTTAAAAGGAATACAAAACAAAAATGGAATATATGGATTAGCAAGCAATCTTGTCGATTTTGATAAGTCCATTTATAATGTGGTTAGCAATCTGTTGGGAGCAACAGTTATTGCAGAAAATTTACAAATAGCTGTTGAAACAGCAAAATCTTGTGGTTATGCTTTTAGGATAGTTACTCTTGATGGCGATGTTGTATCACCACAAGGTTCTTTGACTGGCGGAAGTAAAAAAGCTGAATCTTCGAATCTCATAGGAAGAGAAAGAGAAATTTCTTCTTTAGGTGATGATATAGTAAAATTGAATATAAGACTTGAACAAATTGATAGAGAATTTAAAGAAAATCTTGCTAAATTTGAGCAAAACAAATCTCTTTTGAAAGAAAAACAAAATTTGATAAGTCAACTCGAAATTGAAAGTGCAAAGGACAAAGAAAAACTTGAACAATTTGAAAATTCTTTATTAGAAATGGCGGACAACTTGCAAGTTAGCGAAATGGAAAGCCAAACGGTTAAAAACAAAATAGCTTTGATAGATGAAGAGCTTTCTAAAGCTGAGAAAATTGAAAGTGCATTGTCTGGAAATAAAGAAGATGCAGACGAAATTGTCAAAGAGAAAAAAGAAAAATTTGAATTTTTACGCAAAGAAAGGGATAAAATAAATGATAACATTTTGACTGTTAAAGTTGAAATGGCTCAAAAACGAACTAGACTTTCAACTGCAAAAGACGAAATGTTGCGTCTAGAAAACGAAGAAGGAAGACTTAAAAATCTGTTAATAGATCTTCAGCAACAAATTGATAAAAATGAGCAGTTTATATTATCTTCAGAAGAGATTATAAAAGAAAAACTTGCTTCAGCGCCATCTTCTGAGAAAAAACAACAACTAGAAAATAAAATTGCTCAAAGAGCCAAAATTGAAGAAGAAAAACAAGTTATCAATGACAGCATAAAAGAACTTAACAATCAAAAAGCACAACTTATGGACGAGCTTACACAATTACATGACAAAAAATTTAGAGAAGAAATGAATTTGTCAAAAGTAGATAGCGAACTTGAAGCAATGCAAGAGAGAATTTATGAAGAATATTCTTTGACATACACGACTTGTCAAGATTTAAGACGCTCCGATTTTGACATAAATCAAGCAATGCCTGAAATATCCAAATTGAAAAAATCAATTTCTGCTCTTGGATATGTAAATGTAAATGCTATCGAAGACTGCAAAGTTTTGTATGAACGATATGAAGATTTATCGACTCAAGCTCAAGACCTTGAAAAAGCACAAGATGATCTTAACAAAATTATAAAAGATCTCTCTGGCATCATGATTGAAAAGTTTAACAATGAACTGAATAGAATAAATGAAAGTTTTAAAATCACATTTAAAGAACTATTTGGTGGTGGAACAGCAAAACTTGCGTTATGTGATGAGGCAGACCCTCTAGAAAGCGGAGTCGAAATATTTGCTCAACCTCCTGGCAAAAAAATTCAAAATATGACATTGTTATCTGGAGGTGAAAAATCTTTGACTGCTATGGCTGT
>CALVNT010000031.1 GCA_944349925.1 uncultured Clostridia bacterium | reverse complement strand
AAAAACCCAACGATTTTTTTTTTTTTTTTTGTGAAATGCCATTTGTTTTTGATGTATAATTTTACTGGTGTTATATTTGGATAAAAAATCTTCATTCTTTCGTTGTGAAATTTCCTTATTTATTAAACTAAGTTTGTATTTCAATTCGTTCATTTTTCACCTGATAAAATAAGATAAATACAATTAAATTTCGACAAAAAATTATTTTTAAAATTTTTTTTATTTTTTATAAAATAAAGTCATGAAAAAAAACATTATTTTTTTTATAGTTTTAGCATTTTTTTTGAACTTTTACAATATACAAATTTCATCTGCAAATCAAAAAAGCACATTTTATGCAAAAGTTGAGAATGACAATATTTATTTTTATTCTGACCCAATTGATGACCAAACAAGCAAACTATTTATTTTGCCAAAGTCATACTTTGTTCTTTTAACTGATAATGCAAATGAAACATTTTACTCCGCTCAATATAAAGATTTGTATGGATATGTTAAAAAAAATGAAGTCGTGCCAATGAATGGTATCCCGCAGACTCCATATGCAAGCGCAAATTTTACAATCATGGATTTAGACGGACTTGCCATGTATGCAACCCCAAAATTTACTAACAATAACGCTCTTACAAAAATAGAATATCAAACAATAATTTCAACATATTACGGACAAATGTATGGCGAAAACATACCTGATTTAAATGAGCCATGGTATTATTGCAAATATAATAAAGATGGAACAGATTTATACGGATATGTGTATTCAACTTTTTGTTATAAAGAAAGTTCAATACAAACAAACAACGAAAGTTTTGAAATTATTACAAGCCCAATATTTGAAATTTCTATAGAAAGCGACACCCCGCTTAGTGAAGTAGCTATGGCATTTATAGTTATAGGAGTTTCTCTTCCCTGCCTTTTAATAATTTATTTGCTTATTAAACCCAGCCTACAAAAAAACGGAATCACCCCTAAGAAAAAGATTAAAAAGCGTCATGGCGATTATTTTGAGTTTGATGAAAATGACTTAAACTAATGATCAAATTTTCAAACTATTCTTTAATTATTTATTTAATTTTTTTCTACCCTTCAGCAAGTTTATTTAATCTAAAACTATCTATAACAACATTATCTTCATTTTTAGCACAAATCAAACGATTATAAACTTCCATTATCCATTTTTCAGAAGAAATATAATCAAGCAATTTGTTTTCGCAAAAACCAAGTTTGCAAAGAGATGACGAAAAATTGTCAAGAGCTTCATTTAGTCTACGAAAATATGTCCTTTCAGATAAATTATGACGCTTTGCAATATCAAAACTTTTTTCATTATCCATAAATTTTTCAATTAAAATTTGACTAGACAAAATATGGCAATCTTCTAAAGCCATATCAATCAAAATTTTCAAATTTATCAGTTTAATTTTACGCTCAGACAAATTTATAATATAGTCTGCTACAGAATAAATAGAATTGTCATTATTGCCAAGCACTCCTACATAAAATGAATTTAACGCTCTCCTTTCAATCAGTCTATCAATGGCATCAGCAATACGATCTAGATATCTATAGACCATTAAAATTGTTTTTGCCCCTAAATTAAACTTCATAATTCCTCCCCTTTTTTACGAGAAAATTATAAAATTTAAAAGATATAATAGTCAATTCTAACTGCCATAAATTTTTTGCAAATTTTACAATATTTTACAAAATTGTACAAAAATATAGTCAAAATTGCGTCAAACTTTAGTCAAAATATGTCAAAATTCGACAAAATACGCAAAAAGAAAAAGATAATTTTTTTTGAATAAATTTTAATAATAACTTGCCAAACGCAAAAAATTATGCTAGAATAATAAAGCAATCTTTAAAAATAAGATAAATAAAGATGAATGCTGTAATAATCGTATGATTTTACAAAAAACTAGTAAGCTGGTGTGGCGGAATGGCAGACGCGATGGACTCAAAATCCATTGAGGGCAACTTCATGTGGGTTCGACTCCCACCACCAGCACCAATAAAATTTATTATATTAAAATTAAGTAATATTTGAAATTTAGTTTAGTAGAAAACTCCTTTAAAAGCAAAATTTAATGGGAGTTTTTTTATATAAATAAAAAAATCAAACCGCCGGTTTGAATTTATTTACTATTTTTTTTAAACTAATTCAGATTAAAATATTTCATTTATGCAATATTTATTTTGATACATCATCGCCCTATACTCAAGTTTAAGTCTTTCAGCTAAAGAACATATGACCTGCTTTACAGAAAAAGTATCAAGGTTCTGAGAGCCAAACACATTTTCTAAATCACTTTGCATAGAGTCTCGTTTACATGCATCACACAAACTTTTTAATCTTCTTTCTATTTGACTTACAGATACATTATAATTTTTAGCAACAACAGGATATAAGGTTTTGTTCATATTAAGCTTTTTAGAAGAATCTAAAGATATTTGCAAAACAACTTCTTTTAAGATTGGATAGCCTTTAGCATTAGGAGTAATTCTTATTTTTAATAAAATAGTGCTTAGTTTTTCTTCAAAAAACAAAATTTTCTTTTGCAACGACTCATTCATTTTGTACCTCCTGAGCATGATTATAAAACAATTTTATAAATATTCCAAATAAATTTTTACAATTTTTTACAAAATTTTAAAGAATTTGAAAAAACAGAACAAAATTTATATAACATTAGGGATTTTTGTATTATAAATTATATTTTTGCAAATTTTATTTGTAAAAATTTTCAATTTATAGTATCATAAAACAAAGGAGATTTTATGAAATTCAAAATAGTAGCAGACGCATCATGCGATGTGCCAGAAGAATACCTTGAAAAATATGATATTTCCATTATTCCAATAGAAGTTGCTTTTGGCGAAGAGATTTACCCTGAGGGACTAAATAAAAAAGATTTTTATAATAAAATTGAAAGTACAAATTTAATACCTAAAACCGCCATGCCAAATGCATACAAGTTTGAGCAATTTTATAAAGATTACGCAAATAAAGAAGATGTTTTTGTTTTTACAATAGTAATCTCTATGGAAATGAGCCAAACTAAAATTCAAGCACAAATGGCCGCCGATTCGCTTGGAATGAAAAATGTTTTTATAGAAGAAAGTGGTTGCACTACTGTTGCACAAGGCGCAATAATTTGTGAGCTTTGCAAATTCATGGAAAAAGAACAAAGTATAGAAAAAATAATACAAGAATTTTATAGATTAAAAGAAAAATGCAAATTATATGCCATAATAAACGATTTAAAATATCTAAAAAATAGCGGTCGCCTTTCCTCTTCCTCAGCCATTATTGGCTCAATGCTTAATGTTAAACCTATTGTCAGTATTGTAGACGGAAAGGTTGTAAATATAAAAAAATGTATGGGAGCAAATCAAGCAGAAAGTTTTATGTTTAGTCAAATCAAAGACATTGATTATAACCATGATTTTTATTATATACATTCAGATAATTTGCCTGCAGTAGAAAAATTACATAAAAAATTTAAAGATAAATTACCACAAAATCAAAAGATAACAAATTGTGAAATCGGTTGTGTTGTAGGGTCTCATGTTGGTCCTAAATGCTATGGTTTTGTCTATTTTGAAAAGTAAGAAATATTCTTACTTTTTTGTTGCATAATTTAAATCAAATGAATATATATAATTGAATATATGAAATATGCTTTACCCCCCCCACATTAAAAAAGAATTTATAAAATATTTGAATATTTTAAAAAAATAGTTGATTTTTTTGTTTAAATTTGATATAGTATAAACGCAAACTAAAAATCAAATTAGTTTATCACGTTCGCGGGAGTGGCTCAGTGGTAGAGCGTTGCCTTGCCAAGGCAAATGTCGCGGGTTCGAATCCCGTCTTCCGCTCCAGAATGGTACCATCGCCAAGCGGTAAGGCAAAGGTCTGCAAAACCTTTATTCCCCGGTTCAAATCCGGGTGGTACCTCCATAAATTTTAAAATTGAAATTATAAACATTTTATAAAAAATTTATAAAAAATGTTTATGATAAAAAAGGACAACCTTTACATAAAAAATTTATGGTCTTATCAATAAAGGTTTTGTTTTTAAACATTTATTTTCTAAGCACGCCAATAAAAATATCTGTTTTAACAAAAAAGTCGATTAATAACAAACTAAAATAAACAAAGCAAACATTAAATTTTTAATATATGCTGGTGTGGCGGAATGGCAGACGCACAGGACTTAAAATCCTGAGGTGGCAACACCGTGTGGGTTCGACTCCCACCACCAGCACCAAATCAAAACGCTATATCCCTTTAAAATAAAGGCTTATAGCATTTTTTTTGTTTTTGTGCTATTTTATAGCTAAATTGTATTTTTGTGACTTTTATATATAAAATTGCTAAAAAAACTTAGTCAAAAACTTGGTCAAAATCAATTTTTGATAATGTTTATATGCTATATATCATGTGTTTTTTAACAACTTAAATAATTGTTCTACTTTCACTACAAGTAAAATATAAAACTTGATATGTGTGAGATAAAATTTGCATAGTTTGTTTTACCAAATTAAATTTTGCATCATCAATATTTACAAAAGTATCATCTAAAATTATAGGCGGTTTTTCTTTTTTAAAGATTTTGTCAAGCATACTAAATCTTTGACAAATTTTAATTAAGTCTTGATAACCTCTACTTAAAAATTCCGAAGATTTTATACCTTGAGAAGTGACAACTAATGCATTCAAATTGTTGTCAATTGTCACTTTCTGATCAATACTATATTTGTCAAATAAATTTTCAAAAGATTTATTTAAAGGCGACACAAATCTAGCGCTCACATTTTTTCGCGTCTCGCTCAAAAATTTCATAGTGGTTTTAATTGTATCTATATTATTATTAAACAATTCAATTTTACTTTGCAAATCTGATAAATTAAACTGCAAAATTTCCAACTCTTGCTTATATTGCTCTATATTGTCAACAGAATTTTGTAAATTCAATTTTGTCTCAAGAAGATCCTTGTTTACTTGATTTTGAATATTATACAACTCAATGTCTTGTTTTTCTATCTGCGGAAAAGCGACAAGCTTTTCTCTTAACAAATTTATATCGTTATTTAAAGCGCATATTTCTTTTTTATTTGGTTTATCGGATTTGATAAAAAACAAACAGCCACACGCCCCTACTAAAAATAGTCCAAATAATCCTACTCCAAATAACAATGGCAAAACTTTAAAAAAATATAAGCTTAAAAACAAAATTGCAACTATAAGCAAAACGCCGCTTATTATAAACTTTTTATTTTTAGGTTTATAAGCCAATAAATTGTTTAGTTGAGAAGTTTTTTCATTATAAAGATTTTGACAATTTTCCTTTTCTTGCAAAATAAAACTATTTTGTTCTTTTAATTTTTCCTCAAGTTTGACCTTTTCTTCTATTTCAGTTTTTTTGTTTTGTATACTATCGAGCTCTTTTTGATAATTATCAATTTTTCCTTGTTCTTTAAAAATGTTGTTTTCTAGATTTTTTATATTACTCTCGATTTGGTTTATTTCATTTTGCTTGGGCATCATAGAAACAATTTGTTTTCTTTTTTTCTCAAGCAGTAAAAGTGCATTCTCGACTTGCTTTGCATCATTATTATATTTTTCTATGCCTGCTAAATTTGCAACAACTTCGTCATTTATAGAACTTATAAAATCTGATTGTACAAAATATGCTGAAATAACAAATGTTTCTTTGCCAACACCGAAAAGCTCTTCGCCAATATTTTCTGAATAGTCATAACTAACTGAGTTAAGATTTAAATCAAAAAGTTGAAATTTATCTTCTTCAGGCGTTTTACCAAATGTTCTAAATATTCTATATCTTTTTTCTTTTACTTGCAAATCTAAACTTCCACCAAATGTTCCACCTTGCCAAGGTTCAAATTTTTCTCTCTCTGACATTTTTTTTCTACCTTTTGCTTCTATTCCATAAAACATTGCCTTTATAAAAGCACAAAGAGTGGATTTACCCCAACCATTTTCGTGAAAAAACTGATTGAATTCTTTATCAAATTCAATTTCAAAGTCACTTAACTTTCCAAAATTTTCAATATTTAATTTCAATATTTTCATATTGATAGCTCGTCTCCTTGTAGTGCTTCTAAACCTAGTGTTAAAATTTGATTTTTCATGTTTTCGTCGAGATTAGACTCTTCGACTAATTTTATAAATTCTGCTTTAAAAGAAAGCTGTTCATTTTTATATTTTTGAAAATCTAGTTTTAATTTAGTATTATCTATGTACTCACAATAAAAATTTGAAAAATCAATAATTTTAAAATCTGGTTTATATCCTTCTTCATAATATCCTTCAAAAATGATTCTAACCAAATTATTTTTTTCTTCAGACATTATCTGCATCAATCTAAGTTTTATTTGATTAAGATTTTGAAAAGGCGAAATATCAAAATGCATTATTTTAAATTCTCTTTGCAAAATAGGCAAAAATTTAATATCTAAATCTTTAGCGACATCGATTGAAACAAAGCCTTTTTGTCCACATTCATCAAAACCATTAGCAAAGGCTGCGCCACTATAAACAACGACTTTGCCAGCAAATTCTTTCAGCAAAAATGAATGTTCATGACCTAAAGCTATATAATCAAAAGGCAAATTTGTAAACTCGTTTATATCAACATAATCGTTATCAAGCTTATTTTTAATTTCTCCATGTAAAAGCAAAATATTTTTCTTATTTTTATCAATTAAAGAAAAGTCACCTTCTTTACACCAAAAATCGACATTTTCAGTTTTAAATACTGCGTTTTGACGATTTAAAACAATAAAATTTGAAGGTACTAAAGAAAAATCAAATTTTTCGTCATGATTTCCACTTACATAGAGAACTGGTTTTTGATAATTTTTCACCAAATTAAAAAAGAAAGTCATTATTTTTCGCGTAACAGTTTTTGAATGAAAAAGATCTCCACAAATAAGTACAATATCACTTTGAGACAAAAAAATTTCCTTTAAACCTTCTAAGTGCTCTTGTGAGAGAATCTTTTGTTTATCTAAAGGCAACTTGATATTCTTTGCTCCTAAATGCAAATCTGCGCAATGAACAATTTTATTTATTATCATGTTAAAATTATAGCATAAAAAAGACAATTGTCAAAAACTTTTAAAAGAATATAAGTTGCTTGGTTTAAAAACAATAAAAAGAAGCTTTTAAAATAAAGCTTCTTCATATTTTATGTTTTTATTGTTATTTTAAATGTTTAATTAAAAAATTTAACAATGTTTCATCTTTTAAAATCTATTGTATTTTTTCTTTCTTATAATTATGCTGACAATAGTGGATATGGCAACAACTAAAATTATAGCAAATACTATGATAATTATAATCCATATATAACTGTCATTTTCAGCATAATTAATAGGAATTGTAATACTTGCTGATTTTGAACTGTCTTGGACAGAAGTCGCAGTTATAATAATTTCTTTTGCGGTTTCATCACTTCCTATTGTTAATAAGCCACTTCCGTCAATCACTGTGTTAACGCTGTTGTTCCCACTTATAGACCAAATTACATCACTGCTGAAATTTCCTTCTCCGACTACACTTGCACTAAATTGATAACTCTCTCCAGCTTCTATTGATACATCTTTTTCAACAATATCAACACTTTCTATTTTAGTTATCATTATACTAATTGTGGCACTTGCTGATTTTGAACTGTCTTGGACAGAAGTCGCAGTTATAATAATTTCTTTTGCGGTTTCATCACTTCCTATTGTTAATAAGCCACTTCCGTCAATCACTGTGTTAACGCTATTATTTCCACTAATAGACCAAATTACATCACTGCTAAAATTTCCTTCTCCGACTACACTTGCACTAAATTGATAACTTTCTCCAGCTTCTATTGACACATCTTTTTCGACAATATCAACACTTTCTATTTTTACGATTGGCTTTATGTTTATATATTTATATTTTTCAATTTCTGCCCCATTGTAATCTTCGACATTAACTCCCATTTCATCAGTTGCAGAAATTATTTCTAAATTATCTGATACATTTGGAGCAATATTAAGGGCACAGTCTTGCCCTACTAGTAAAAGTTTAACATCATTTAAAATATCAATTTTGCTTAACGAATTTACTGCGATAGAAGTGTTTGGAGTTGTACCGTTTGCATAAGCTTCAAAAGAGCCACCGCTAAAAACTATATCACCAACACAATAAATTCCTACTGACGCATCTGTTGGGGATCCTTTAGTTTTAATGACGGTTTTCCCTCCAGCAATCTCAACTAAGCCTCCAACGCCGGTTTCGCTCGCTTCACTATATAAACCTGCAAGTATTTGCTTGCTTAATGTAACTTCAATATTTAAATCACCACCAGATATTTTAATGATTCCGCTATCTTGCTTTGCATCAAGACGTTGTGCATAAACACCAACGAAACCGGCTTTTATGTCAATTTTGCCACCTTTAATATAAACACTACCAGCTTCGGTGTCGTTTTGATAATTAGAATTTCCGGCAATTATACCCATGGCATAGTTAGCATCTTCGGCACATTCTAGATTTACTATAGTATCATTTCCATCAATATTTACATCACCATATCTAGCATATATTCCGTTTCTTCCAAAATCTATACAATTTATGTGACCGCCATTTATGTAAATATTTGAATAATTGGATTGTATGCTTGTTGTATTGTTATATAAATTTATATTTCCACTATTGATTGTGATATCGTTATGAGCAAATATGCAGGCAGTCGTCCTATTTGTTCCAATATTTATATCAATATTACAATCACTAATAGTAAGACTACCGCTATCTTTAAAATTTCCTTCAACAATTCCATTAAGTACATCATAATTTCCCATTATGTTGATAGGATAAGCAGTTGACCGTTTGTACTCGCCATTATAACCAATAGATAATTTTCCGTCTCCTGAGATGTTTACATTCCCATCATATATCAGCAATCCTGAACAACTATATTGAGGATTTAAATAAATATAATTTTCCCCTATTAAAGTTATATCAATATCATTGTTGTAAGCAAAAGCAACATATGTTTTATTCAAAGACCAATATTTTACCTTAATATTTGCATTGATAGATGCATTGTTTAATATTAAACTGGCGTGAGTGTTTTCTGTTGCAGGAATAAAAGTTATACTACCATCACCGGCAACATATTCGGTTTTTTCTGTGGGACAATTTGTAATAAAATCAAGTCCATCACTACAATCTACTGTGGTAGCTTTAGTATCAATATTTTGCATATTCAAAAATGTAAATAACGCCATCAATGATAAAATAAATAATACCAAAATAGTTAATTTACTACTCTTTAACATGGTCTTTCTCCTTTTATGTAATTTGTAAAATAATTGCTAGCAAGTTCTACGTATATATTATACCATTGGAGCTATATTATCCAAAACAAATTTCGTCTAATTTGAAATTTTTAATAATGTGCTATCAAAAATAAGTTGTTGGTAAATCAAAATTATAAAACTTAATCAAAATTCTCAAATAGCTATAAAACATTTTTTAGATTATTTAATTTTTAATAGATTATGTAATATAAATAATTTGTATTGTATAAACTAAAAACTATGTAATTTGTGACTTAAATACAAAAGCTCTATCATGATTGATAGAGCTTTTGTATGCTAAAAAGATTGTCTGCAACTTTGATTTTTTATATAAGATTAAAATTGCTAAGTGAAAATAATAAATTTAAATCACTTTAAAACTAATATTTGCATCTGATGAAATTGACCATATTGTTCCACCACCATTTATATAAAGACCTTGCGAAATATCCCCTTGATAATTTTCAATTTCAATATTGCTAGTTCTATTTGTGCCATTGCTATTATAAAATTTTACTGTGAAGTTTGTATTAGGATTATAATTAACATTCACATTGCCTGTAATAGAAGAAATATCAACAATATTTTTCATTTTGTCATCACAAGTAACATTGATAGACGCACTTTCACTGACAAGTGTAATATCCCCTTCAGTTTCCGCCAACGATACATTTATAGAGCCATTTTTTGTTTCAATCCAAGAGCCTTGCGCAAGTTTATTTATTTTGATTGTAGCGTTGTTGGCATTAACAAATATTTTACATTCTGATGCATCAGAAATATTTATTGAGCTGCTCTCAGCAAAAGGCAAGCTTATTTCGCCTACCGCTTTATTGATATTTAGTGTCATCTGGTTTATTGTACTAACCAAATCATTACCATCAAAAGTCCCATTAAAGTTTTCAATGTTGATAACGGAAGATACAGTTTTTAAATGCATAGAAGCATTTACATTATTTGCAGAAAAAGTTCCATTTTGAAGATTGTAATCAATAAGCAAACCGGCATTTATTTCACTTGCAGATTCTTCAAAAGAAATGTCTTTAAAACTAAAATCAGCATTATTACCTGAAATAGAAAATTTGCCATCGTTTGCAAATTTTAAGTCTCCCGCCTCAACAGATCCATTTTCATTATTTATGGACAACTGCGAAAAAACAGGGTTAAAATATTTGCCTATTTTTATGTTTGCTTCAGAAGCATTAAGGCTTACATTTGAAATTTCAAAATAAGTTTTCTCTTCATCTAAAAGAGCTCCCGCACTGCCGAGAGATATATTCCCTTTGTCAACCGTTGCAGATAATGTTGTTTGCTCATTAACAACCTGATCAGCAGGTATCAAAATTTTTACATAACAGTTACTATTAAAATATAAAAAGCCATCTGGATTATTAACTTCTATTGAAAGCAGTTTTCGACCATTTCCGCTATTTGTATATATCACTTCATAATTAAAATCAGTATTTTGGCTTGATTTAGCAAAACCGGTTTGATAATTTTGAATTTTGATAGTAACATCTTCAACTTTTGAATCTCTATCAATTTCAAAATTTATCATTTCGCCATTTACGACTATATCAGTTGCATTAGAAAGGCTTATTTTACCCATATCTTTAGACGGCTCAACTATAGAGGCTTCGTCGACACAAGAAAAATATTTATAACCTAAAATGTTTAAGCCGGGATTAAACACCATCACAACAACTAAAATAAAAACTGTAGCGATTATAAACAACAAAAGCATCATCAAATAAAATAAGAAACCTTTTTTAACTTTATCTCCAGCCATTTTTCCTCCAAAAACATTATAACATAAAAAATATTTTTTATCAATAGTTAATCTAAAATGGCTTTTATACGCCTAATACCGCTTGAAGAAGATTCTTCCTTTATTATTTTGAAATGATGAAGCTGAGATGTATTTTCTGCATGCGGGCCACCACAAATTTCTTTGCTGACATCTCCAATAGTGTAAACTTTGACTTCATCGCCATATTTATTGGTAAAAGTTCCATGAGCACCGCATTTTTTCGCTTGTTCAAGCGACATAACTTCGCATTTAACAGGAATTGCTCTAGAAATAGCTTCATTAACGAAATTTTCAACTTCCATTAACTCTTCCGCCGTCATTTTATGATCAAGGTTGAAATCAAATCTAAGTCGTTCAGGTGTTATGTTTGAACCTTTTTGGACAACGCCTTTACCGAACATTTTTTGAAGCCCCGCAAGCAGTAAGTGCGTGGCAGTATGAAGAAAAGCTGACTGATTTGAAGTGTCCGCAAGACCACCTTTAAACATACCCGCTGTTGCTTGACGAGATTTTTCTTGATGCTCTTTAAACATTTGATTAAAACCTTCGCTATCTACTTCGTATCCTCGCTCTTTAGCAAGTTCTATCGTAAGCTCTAAAGGAAAACCGAAAGTATCATATAATCTAAAGGCACTTTTCCCATTTATAATATTTTCAACTTTTTCACCATTTTTTGAAGCAAACTCTTTATGTCTTTCGATGCCGTTTATAACTTTTTCAAATTCTTTATGCCCATCTTCTAGTGCTTTGGAAAATTTTGACACTTCTTTCAAAAGCTCATCTTTAATTAACTCTCTATTTGATTTTATATCAGCATAATCTTGCCCATATTCATCAACAAAAATATCAACTATGTTTGCAAAAAGTTTGCAATCAAATCCAATATTTCTGCTGTGATTAACAGCCCGTCTAATAAATCTTCGAAGAATATAGCCTTGTCCAACATTTGATGGCAGAACTCCTCTTGCATCACCTAAAATAAAAGTAGATGATCTAAGATGGTCAGTGATAATTCTATAACTTCTAGTTGCGCTCTCATTTTCAGTGTATTTGACAGTCGCATTTTGATTTATAAAATCAATAACTCTTTTCAAGCACCCACTATCATAAACGCTTTCAGCACCATTTATAATTGCGACAGTTCTTTCAAGTCCCATTCCAGTATCTATATTTGGAAGAGCCAATTTTTGTGCTTGTTGCCCAGCTTTTTCAACAACATATTGCATAAAAACATCGTTCCATATTTCAAGATACTTTCCGCAATCACAAGAAGGAGAACAATTTTCTGAACATTTTTCCTTGCCTGTATCATAAAACATTTCGGTGTCTGGCCCGCAAGGTCCAACGCCCCCGCCAAGCGCCCACCAATTATCTTCACTTGTAAAAAATATGTTTTCTATTCCACAAGACTTCCACGCATTGTAGGCTTCTTCGTCACGCGGTGCCACAGCATTTCCAGCAAAAACTGTTACAGCCAATTTGTTTTTATCAAGTCCAAGATATTTTGGGCTTGTCAAAAATTCATAACTAAGTTTTATCATAGTCGTCTTATCACACTGTCCAAGTGTCCAATTCCCAAGCATTTCAAAAAAAGTTAAATGACTTGCGTCTCCTACTGAATCTATATCGCTAGTACGAATACATCTTTGAACATCATAAATTTTATTTCCTGCAGGATGTTTCTCCCCTAAAAGATAAGGCACTAGAGGGTGCATGCCGGCAGTAGTAAATAAAACTGTTGGATCATTTTCTGGAATAATAGAAAATCCCTCGATTTTCTTAAATCCATGTTCTTCAAAAAATTTAAACCATTTTTCTTTAAGTTGTCTGTCTGTTATCATAATTCTTTCCTTTTTTCAACAAAAATTTTATCACATTAGCATAATTTATGCAAGCATAAAAGTAACATAAAAAGTTTAATAGTTAACTTTTTTTAAATATAATCCTTGTGGTGGCATAGTTCTACCGCTTAAATCTCGCTTACCTTCAACAAGTGCCTTTTCAATGCGCGATTTTGAAATTTTACCTAGCGAATAATCAAGCATAGTCCCAACCAAAATTCGAACCATATGCATTAAAAATCCACTTCCTGTTATTTCAATGTTTAAATAAGATTTTTTTTCAAAAATTTCAATTTTATAAATAGTCCTAACAAAATCTTGACTGCTAGTTTGCGATGAGCAAAAACCTTTAAAATTGTGCTCACCGATAAAAATTTGACTTATTTCTTTTATTTTCTCAAGATTAGGCTTTTCATAAACAACTCCCACTTTATCAGATAGAAAACAATTCCTTTCACCAAAATAAACTTTATAAAGATAGGTTTTACTTTTAACATCAAATCTGGCATGAAAATCATTTTTGACTTTTTTTGCTGATAATATTGAAACATCTAAAGGCAAAATTCTATTTAAAATTGTTTTAATTTTGTTAGTTGGCACTCCATCATCAATATCAAAGTGTGCCTGCTGAGCTATTGCATGAACTTTTGCGTCAGTTCTCCCACTTGCAAAAACTTGACAGTGAGATTTAAAAGCGTTATAGATTGCACTTTCTATTTCGCCTTGAACTGTTCGCACACCTTCTTGCTTTTGCCAACCATGGAAATTTTCGCCATTATATGCTATCTTTAAAAGAATCCTTTTCATGAGAAATATTATACAAAATATGTGCTTTTTGAGCAAGTTTTTTACAAAGATTTTACGCAAATTTTATTTGACTTTTTTTAGCCATAATTTTATACTAAAAATGAGGTTGAAATGAAAAAAATAATTGACGGAGCTCAAAGCGTCGCGCAAATAGCATATAAATTAAGCCAAATAATTCCTATCTATCCTATCACTCCTTCAACTCCTATGGCAGAAGAAGTTTCTAAGTATAGTTCAAAAAACATAAAAAATATTTTAAACGAAGATGTTAAAGTTATTGAAATGCAATCAGAAGGCGGAGTAAGCGGAACACTTCACGGCGCGCTTATGGGAAATGCCCTTTCAACTACTTTTACTTCTTCTCAAGGATTGCTACTTATGCTTCCAAATCTTTACAAACTTGCCGGTGAAAACCTGCCCGCAGTTATTCATGTAAGTGCAAGAAGCATTGCGTCACACGCACTTTCAATTTTTTGCGACCATAGCGATATAATGGCAGTCCGATCAAGTGGTGTTATAATTATTGCTAGCGATAGCGTTCAATCAAGTCATGATTTAGCCCTTGCCTCACATATGCTTGCGTTAAGAGCAAGCCTTCCTGTAATTCACTTTATGGACGGTTTTAGAACTAGTCACGAAATTCAAAAAATTGAAACATTTGACGATGAAGATATAAAAAATTTAACAATAGAAGACATTAAAAATTTTAAAATGCGCTCTTTAAATCGTCAATTTGGTACTGCGCAAAATCCAGACACATTTTTTCAAAATAGAATGGCAAGAGAGCCGTTATATTTACAAGTAAAACCAAAAATCAATCAAATTTTCAAGCAAATAGAAAACAATTGCGGGCGAAAATATAGTGCTTTTGAATATTATGGCGATGAGAATGCAGAAAGAGTTATTGTTGCAATGGGCTCATCTTGCAAAACAATAGAAGAATATATAGATAGTCATAAAGAAGACAAAATTGGACTTGTAAAAGTTGTGTTGTTTAGGCCGTTCTTTAGTGATTTATTTATGCAATGCTTGCCAAAAACAACTAAAATGATAACCGTTTTAGACAGAACAAAAGAAAGCACCTCAATCGCTCCGCTTGCACTTGATGTTATTGCATCAATTAGAAATTCTAGCATAAAAATTTTGTCAGGAGTTTATGGACTTGGAGGAAAAGAATTCTCTCCTGCTTGCGTAAAAGCTGTTTACGAAAATATGCAAACAAATCAAATTGACAACTTCTCTGTTGGAATAAACGATGATATAAATAAAAATTCATTGATTCTTACAGATGAGACAAACAAAGATGATTCGTTTGGAATAAAAATTTTTGGACTCGGTTCAGACGGTTCTGTTTCTGCTAGTAAGTCAACAATAAAAATTATTGGAGAAATTGCAGATAAAAATGTGCAAGGTTATTTCGAATATGATTCAAAAAAAGCTGGAAGTTTGACCACTAGTCATATAAGGATAAGCGAAAACGAAATTAAATCAGAGTACCTTTTAAAAAGTTCAAATGTGATTTGTATAAACAATTTCTCATTTGTCCATCGATATGATTGTTTGAAAGGCATAAAACAAAATGGAATTGTTGTCATCAATTCAATCTTTGATGGCGCTGAACTTGATAAAGTTTTGCCATTTGAATTTGTCCAAACATTAAAAGAAAAACAGTGCAAGTTGTTTGTAATAGATGGACAGAAAATTGCCACCGAACACAACTTAGGCAACAAAATCAATATTATTATGCAAGCAGCGCTATTTGTTTGTACTAATTTTTTAACTGAATGTGAAATCGAAAAACAAATAACAAAAGAAATTGAAAAAACATTTTCAATAAAAGGAAAAGAAGTTGTAGAAAAAAATATAAAAGCAATGAAGTGTGCTTTAAAACAAGTGCATGAAATTGATTTTTCATCTTTTACGGGTAAAAAATCTAACACAACCCAAAAAGGTAACATATTTTATGACAATGTAATGTATAAAATTGAAAGACAAGAAGGAGATCAATTACCTGTTAGCGTATTTGAAAAAGATGGTTCTGCTCCCCTTGAAACCACTATTTATCAAAAAAGAGCTATAGCTTTAAATTTGCCACAGTTTATAAAAGAAAATTGTATTCAATGTGGAACTTGTACTCTTGCTTGTCCTCACTCTGCAATTACAAGTTTGCTTGTGGAAGAAAAAAATGTTAGAGAAGAAGATAAAAAAGATTTTATCAAAGCTATTGGTCTCGAAAATATGTTGTTTAAAATATTGCTTTCTCCTGAAGATTGCACAGGCTGTGGGGTTTGCGCAAATTCATGCCCCGCTCTAAAAAAAGCACTCGTTATGGTAAAAGCGGAAACTATTTTAGATAAGAGCAAAAATGATTATCAACAATATAAATTATTGCCTAAAGGTAAGCAAACTAAATTTTCAACAGATTTTGCAAAAGGTTTACAATTTAATGATTCATTATTTAAATTCTCAGGTGCATGTGCTGGCTGTGGCGAAACTGCATATATAAAAATTTTAACCATGATAAACGGAAGCAATATGATGATTGCAAATGCGACAGGCTGTTCTTCGATTTATGCAGGCACTTATGGGTCTTGCCCATTTTTAAAAGACGATAAAGGTGACGGAATTACTTGGGCAAACAGTTTATTTGAAGATAATGCTGAATTTGGGCTTGGAATGACTCTTGCAAAAAAATATAATGGTCTAAATAAAAATGTATGGATAATTGGCGGTGATGGCTGGGCATACGATATTGGTTACGGTGGACTTGACCATGTTTTAGCGAGTGGTGAAAATGTAAATATTTTAGTACTCGACAATCAATCTTACTCAAACACTGGCGGGCAAACCAGCAAAGCAACACCTTTAGGAGCAAGCATTAAATTTAGCGAAAATGGGAAAAATACGCGAAAAAAGAATCTCGGTTTAATTGCATTAAACTATAAAGATGTATTCGTTGCTCAAATCTCGCTTGGAAAAGATATGGCGCAGACCATAAAAGCGTTAAAACAAGCACAAGAATATAACGGACCTAGTTTAGTTATTGCATATTGCCCTTGTGTAAATCAAGGTTTTGATTTATCAAAATCGTTAGAGGAGGAGCGTTTGGCGGTAGATAGCGGATTTTGGCCTTTATACACATATAACCCACTCGAAAATAAACTTTCTTTGCAAAGCCAAATGCAAGAAGAGCAATATGATAAGTTTTTGCAAAATGAGCGAAGATTTACTTTAACAATTGAAAAAGACAATCTATCTCTACTCGAAAAACAAAAATTACAATCAAAGGAAGAATACAGCATTCTAAGCAAAATAAGTAATAAAAATAAAAATGAAAACTAATTAAAAAAAACGCACTAAACATAACTTTTGTAGTTTAGCGCGTTTTTTATATTATATAAATTTTGACTTAAAACAAAAAAATTTATAAATTAAAAATATTTTTTTAACAAATATGATTTTTATCTAGAAATTCGTTGATAATTCTTGTATATTTTTTTTCATTGACCTGATAAGATTGAGTATGTTTTGCTTGTGTAGCAATATAAATAGCCCTTCGGTTTTCATCAAGGTTATTATAAATGTTATATGCCATTTCGGTTGGAACAAAATCATCTTCTCCACCATGAATTATTAAAACAGGCAAAGAATTTTTTCTAAGTTGTTTAACAACATCTGCTTGTTTCATATCATATCCGTTTTTTCTATTTGCGAAGGATACAAATAAGTCCAAGAAGACTTTTGTTTTAAGTTTGCTTTTCTGATAAATATAAGAAACTTGCTTATAAGTGTTGTCGAACCCACAATCTTCGATAACTGCGACGATTTTGCAACTTGATTTTTCACCACTAGCCATACATACCGCACTTGCCCCCATAGATTGCCCAAAGAGAAGAATTTTGTAAAAATTGTTGTTTTGAGATAAAAATTCACACCATTTAAGCACATCACACCTATCAATCCAGCCCATGCCAACAGTGTCCCCTTCGCTTTTGCCATGTGCACGGTTGTCAACTACCAAAACATCAAAACCTCTTTTTAGAAAAATATCAGAATATTTTGCCATATCGCAAAAATTTCCCCCATACCCATGAACAAGCAAAACTACATTGCTATTGTTTTTATTTAAATATTTTCCAAAAAGGTTAAGGCCGTCAAAAGACTTTATTGACACATCTTGAAAACCATTTTTGTCCCAAAACTCAATTTCTTCTGGAGTATTTTTCCTTTTTTCTATTTGTTTTTTTAATTTGCTTTTTCTCGAAAACACACTCCTGTAAAAAATTCCGCCAACAATAATGTAAAATCCTAAGCCAATAATTAGTCCAATCATGAAGGCTAGCAAAATATAAGCAAAAAAAATCATAATAACCCCTTTTGCTATATATTATGAAAGCAAAAATGAAAGTATTATGATTTTATATCTATTAAATTTATTTCAATATTAAAACATGCTAATTTAATACAAATTATTCTACTATTGCTTTTACACTTTCTCCGCTTTGAGCGTCTTGATAACTTAACCAATATCCAAAACCTTCTCTATTTTGCTCATCTAAAGCAAGCCAAGAAGGATACCCCGACAATTCTCTTGGAGGCAATTTTTGATATACTCCTGGAACACCATAACAAATATATTTTACTTTGTCATCTTCATAAATTAAGCCAAAAACATAATAGTCATCATTTTGCAAACTCACTTTGACCCATTTAGAATTTGGAAAAATTTTTTCAAGATAATCTTCTTCTTTATTTTCAGAAAAAAGTTTTTCAATTTGTGGTTTAAGTTCATCATAAAAAGTAACTGTTTTTCTTTCCTCTACTATCTCGTTTTCATTTTTTAAATTTTCGTCGCTATCCAATTTTTGAGTATTTGCCATTCTGCTTTCAGAGTGAGAATAAAAATATTGTTTATATTTACAATTTTGACAATCTTTACATTCAAATTCTTTATCTAAAGATTTTTCAATTTCAGCTTTTTCTTCGTCATCATAATCAAGACCATAATCATCTAAAACTTGCTCTACCTCTTGCATGTTTTCTGCACTTTTAACCGCGTCTACCACTTGAGATAAACCTTCATTTTTGCCTTGAGATGCTCCAAACAAAATTGGTGTAACATCACCGTTGTAAACATTTATTACCGCGCACGAAAAATCATTTATAAATATATTTTCATCAAGCAAAAAAGTGTATAACATACCATTTTGATGAGTTAAACCTGCTTTGTAAACTTTACCGTTTGAATAAATCCCAAGTGTTAAAATTCCTTTAGGAAGCGTTCCAAAATTATATAGCCTTACACGGCCAACCAAAGAATTTTTATCCCCCTCAACTGACAAAACTGCTTTTTTGTTATCATGATTAGAAGAATTTAAAACCAAACTTTTTTTCACCAACATAAAAACACCTCTTTTATATTTTATTATAATTTATATAAGAGATGTTTTAAAATTGTGAAAGTTTTTATCCAAATATTGTCGAATTTGTACGAAACTATTTGCTAAGTTTTTTGATAATAGTTTTTGCAATGCTTTTTACATCAAAGCCTGCATTTTTGTAAACATCTTCGCCTTTGCCTGAGCCTTGATAATCATCTACCCCAATTCTTATGTCGTTTTCTCCCAGATATTTAAACCAAACCGGGTCATTTGATGCTTCGATTACAACTTTCAATCCTTTGCCCAAAACTTTGGATTTATAAAAATTTGATTGTTTATCGAAAATAGATAGACATGGCATGGAAACGACTGAAACATCATATTTCTTTTCAAGTTCTGCTTGCACCTTCAGTGCCAATGCCACATCGCTACCACTAGAAATTATTGTTACTTTAGAATCTTTTTTAGAAGATTTTAATAAATACCCTCCAAAAAAGACATCTTTAAATTTACCATCAATTATCCCCATTTCTTCTTTTGAAAGAATAATTGCAACAGGTCCATTATTTGATAAAGCGTACTGATAACTAGCCAGAAGTTCATTCGCATCACAAGGCCTAAAAACAGTTAAACCATTTATAGCTCTAAGTTGAGCAATTTGTTCAATTGGTTGATGTGTAGCGCCATCACACCCAATTTTTATGCTATCATGAGTAAACAAATATATTATATTAAGTTTCATCATTGCAGAAAGCCGAATTGAAGGAATCATATAATTAGAAAAAGCCAAAAATGTAGATGCGAAAGGAATAAAATCTTCATATAAAGCGATTCCATTGCATATCCCAGCCATTGCATGTTCTCTAACACCAAAATGAATATTACGACCTCGTCTATTTGATGCCGAAAAATATCCACCATTGTCTATGATACACTTGGTTGAATTTGCTACATCTGCGCAACCACCTACTATTTGCAAATATTTTTCCGTTATCTCATTTAAAACAATTTTGTTTAAATCTCTCCCGCTAAGACCTTCCCACTTATAAGAGTTTCGAACAAGCTTTTCGAAATCTATTTTTTTTCTATCAAAGAATACTGTAAATTGTCTATAAAGCTCCGGATTAGAGTTTGCATAAATAGCAAGCTCTTGATTCCATTTTTCATGGTTTAATTGTCCCTGTCTCGAACTTGCCATACACCAATCTCGAACATCATTTGGAACAAAGAAGTTTTCGCTCACACCCAATTTTTTGTTGAATGTCTTTAATTCTTCATCAGTCAAAACGGCAGAGTGAATAGCTGAGGTTCCCTCTTTGTTTGTGCCGATACCGATAGTCGTTCTAAATATAACAAGGCAAGGCTTATCAGATTTCTTAGCTTTTGCAATCGCCCTAGAACAAGCAAAAAAGTTGTTGCCATTTTTAACTTTTATTACATTCCAGCCCATAGCTTTAAATTTTTTAGCAACATTTTCTTTATTGGAAAGAGAAATGCTACCTTCCATGGTGACATCATTGCTATCATATAAAAGGATAAGTTTACTTAAATTGAGATTGCCAGCAAGCGAGCACGCTTCTAAGGCAATTCCTTCCATTAAATCTCCATCTCCTACTACACAGTAAGTGTAATTATTTATAATAGGAAAACCTATAGCATTAAATCTCTCTGCAAGCATATGTTCGGCAACAGCCATACCCACAGCATTAGCAACACCTTGCCCTAAAGGTCCGGTAGTGGCCTCAACCCCATCAGTTGTTTTATATTCTGGATGACCGGGCGTTTTTGAGCCTAAAAAACGCAACTCTTTTAAGTCTTGTAAACTAACATCAAAACCAAAAAGATTTAAAAGAGTATAATACACCGGGCAAGCATGACCAGCAGATAAAACCAGCCTATCTCTGTTTAAAAAATCGGTATCTGAGACATCAAAGTTATAATGATTTTTAAATAACGCAAGCATAAATGCGCTCATACCTAAACTAGCACCAAGGTGACCACTTTTTGCATTTGAAACAGCTTGTGCAGTTAACGATTTTATACAATTTAGAGTTTTTTCAGAAATTTTCATAAAATATCTCCCAAATTTTCAATTATTTTTTTGCAAGCAGAGCGCTTATCTTTTTTTTCAAGTTCAATTTTAACATGACAGTGTGAAAGCAAAAATTCATCTCTCTGCGAAAATGTTATTTTGTTTTTAATATCAGACAAAAGTTCTTTTTTTAGTTTTATATAACAAATTGCAGAATTTGTAAATAATTTATAATTGTTTTTAAAAAGGTCATACCCTATTGACAATACACAATCACTAAAATTAGCACATTCTTTAATTGCATCTTTTTCTTTTTTTTTCAAATAATCTAAACCAATATTTTGTAAAATCAAATCACGTTCTTCAACATAATAGGATACAATTCCTTCGCAAGAGGTAAAGTGCATTTGCAGTCGCTCGCTTAATTCCTCCGCTACTATTTTGCAGAATTGATTTTCTAAACCAACTATAAGAATATTGATGCAATTTTGAAGTGATTTCATATTGTTATATTAACATAAAATTTACGATTTATCAAAAGTTTTATAATAAATTTAAAAATTTATCCTAACTATTGCTTTTAGGCAACTTTATTCCCCAAATTAGGATAATTGCCACACCACAAACTGCCAAAATTATACTAAAATCGACACTCGAAGTTTTTAAAAAATGTATAGATAATCTATTTTCATCAAGAGCGATTGCAAAACTTCCATTCTCACTTGTTGTGATAACCTCACTTCCACAATCAACCAACCGCTCAATAACTGATCTGCTAGGCAAATCATATTTATTTTCTTTCGCAACACTTATACAAGCATATGTAGGCGTTACAATTTTTAAAAACTTGTCACTTGAAGCGGTATCAGAGCCATGATGTGAAACTTTTAAAACATCAACATCTAACAAATTTTCATATTTTTCTACTAACTGAGTTTCGACCTCATTTTCTGCGTCACCCATAAACAAAAAACTTTTTTGTTCATACGATATTTTTATCACAGCGCTATAATTATTTGAAGAAGAATAAGTGTCTTCAATCGGAGATAAAAATTCAACTGTAGCTCCACCTTCTTCAAATGTTATACCGCTTTGAGAATACTTCATTTCAATTTGGCTTTCATAAAGCGACGAAATCGTCTCCTCATAAGTTGCAGTTTCGAAAACTTTATAGGTACTACTATCATCCATCATAGATTCAGAAACGGATAAATATTTTGGACGAAAAGCCAATTCTATATCAAAATTTAATGTCAATTCTTTAGTGCCACCAACGTGGTCAGCATCTGGGTGAGTCAAAACCAGATAATCAATCTTTTCAATATTGTTTAAAGACATAAATTCATCAAGATAATCAATCAATTTATCGCTTTGAGAACTTTCTCCGGTGTCTATCAACATAATTTTATTGTTTGGAAATTTTATAAGAGATGCGTCACCTTGCCCTACATCTATAAAATGTACCTCCAATTCATTTGCGTGAGAAGATGTTACAGCTACTTGCGGTTTAAAATACAAAATTCCATCACATAAAAAGAAAACAACTAAAAATCCAAGAATTACAACTTGCGATAGTGCGAGCCTAAACAATACTTGAATTTTGTTGTTCTTAAAATAGTTAATTTTCTTTTCTATTGATTTTACTTTCATGTTACAAAAACAATATCCTTTGGCAATTCTTTAATTTTTTTACGAGGTTTTTTTCTAAAAAGTTCCAAAATTTTTGGCATTGCATCAATGGTGGCTTTATACCCTTCTTCAATCATGTCTTCTAGACCATCAGTTCTAGTGGATTTAAATCTTTTTGTCTCTGGTCCTATAACAACATCGCCATTGACATATCCACGAATCGCATTACTTTTCATAAGAATTCTTATAGAACAAGTTAAAACATCTAAAAATTTAGTGCTATCAGTTCCATAAGTACGCGATTTATTTACATCTACTGCAACAACGTAATCGCAACCAAAATATCTAGGAATATCCGCAGGAATTGTATTTTGTAGACCTCCGTCCGCCAAAATCATGTCATTGTATTCAACAGGCTGAAAAATGCCCGGCACTGCACAACTTCCCGTCACAGCACTTATAAGATTGCCCTTTCTAAAACAAACTTCTTTCGTGCTTTTAAGGTCAACTGCAACAGGAGCAAAAGGAATTTTACAATCTTCAATTTTTATATCACCAAGATTGCTTTTTATCACATCAGCAAGTCCATCGAGTTTTGATGTGGTAAAGGGTAATACATTTTTACGAATATCTTTAATTTTTATGTTTTTTGCAATTTCATATAGCTGTTTGTAGTTGTAACCATTTGCATAAAAAGCTCCGACCAAACTTCCTGCACTTGTACCAGAAATAAAATCGAATTTAATTCCAAATTGTTCAAAAGCTTTTATAGCTCCAAGGTGAGCAAAACCTCTTGCACCACCGCCTCCAAAAGCAACACCAATTTTTGCTTTTCTTTTACTAAAAATCATTTTATCTCCTTAGAGAAAGTATAACACATTTTGAAAATAATAAAAACTAAATTGATTGTAAAAATACATATTTTGCGATATAATAAAAACAGAGGTAAAAATGAAAACCAAATTATTTCATTTAAAAAGTGGAGGAAAACTTTTATTCTATCCAAGAAAAACATCAAAAGGAATAATAATAAATTTAAATTTTAAAGCTGGCTTAATAAATGATTTTAAAGAAAAATATGGGCTTGCTCATTTTTGCGAACATTCAATATTTTCTTTTAGCACAAACACTATGACGGCAGAAAAAAGGCATAAATTATTTCATGAAATAAATATAAATGGTGTCACTAGCACTGAAAAAATGAAATTTAAAATTGTATCAACACCAAATAATTTAGAAAAATCACTTGATTTTTTTATTGATGGTTTCAATAATCTTTGTTATAAACAGGAAGAATTTGACAAAGAATTTAAAATAATATCAGACGAAATAAAAACTAGAAAAAATTTTAACGCTAGAGAAAATCAAATGCTTCTAGATAGTTTATTGAAAGACAAACAGGCTGAATGTTTAACTGTATCCTCTGCTGCAGGCACAATTGAAAGTATAGACAAAATAAAAATTGAAGATTTAAAACAATTTCATGATAGATTTTTGACATTAAACAATTTGCTTGTGATTGTTTGTGGTAATGTAAATAAAAAGACATTGAAAAACATAATAAAAAAAATAAATACAATATCTTCATCAGAAAAAAATGGTAAAGTAATTGAAGATTTTGAAAAGATAACCGCTCCAAAATATTCATATGCTAAGTCTGTTGAAAAAGGGAAATGTTATTTAACCTTTAACTATAAAATTGGCAATGTAGAAGAGTTTAAAAAATATAAACTTACACAAACTGCATTACTTTTAGCACAGACATTATATAAAATGCTCCACGAATATATAAGAGACAAAAAATCTATAAGTTATAGTGTATCAAGCCGACTAACACAAGTAGGAAATAATATTTTTTTATGTTTGGAATTGCCTAGCCAAGAAGAAAATTTGAAAACTTTGTTAAAAGAATTTCCAAATTTTATATCTAGCATAAATAAAAAATCTTTAAAAGAAAAATTTGAAAATTGTAAAAAAGATAAATTAGAATTTTATAATTTTGACGTCATACCTTTATATGAATTAGCTGACATTATTTTTAGGACATACGATGTTTATAACGATTTATATGGTGATAAATTTATAAAATTTGAAGAAAAAGAAATAAATGAAATCACATTTGATGATATTTTTATTATGCTAAAAAATGCATTAAAAAACAAACCTTATATAAACATAATATCACAGGACAATCCAAAATTAAATTATAATAACTATTGTAAAAAAATAAAAAAAGATGTTATTAGTGAGTAAAAAATCAAATGCAAATTTTTATGACATTTAATGCTAAAATAAAATTACAATAAAAAATAATAAATTAAATAAATTGTAATCAATTATAAAAAAGCAATAAAAAAGTTAATATTTTTATTTGTTTTACTAAAAAAGTTAGCAATTTAATTTATAATAAAACAAAAAAAACTTGCATTTTAATAAATTATTTGCTAATATATAACTGCTTGAAACTTATGGCCTCATGGTCAAGCGGTTAA
>CALVNT010000030.1 GCA_944349925.1 uncultured Clostridia bacterium | reverse complement strand
TAAAGATTATTTTTTTACAAAAAAATCATTGACTTTTATCATAAGATTGTATATAATAAAGAGCGTATCCAAAATTGGATATCCCTCTCTATGGCAGCATAGCTCAGCTGGCTAGAGCGCAAGATTCATACTCTTGAGGTCACTGGTTCGATCCCAGTTGCTGCTACCAAAAATAAAACACATAAATGAATTTTATTTTCATTTGTGTGTTTTTTTATTTTTAAAAATTTAATTATTTAAATTATACTTAATCAAAACAAAGATTACATCAGTTTGAAATTATAATAAATTATAATAAAAAGAACTTTACTAAAAATAACCCGTAGGGTTAAAATAGTAAAGCCTCTTTTTTTGTATCAGTTTCAAAAATAGCAACAATTTTTTTATTTTTCTTTTAACAGTTTTTCTAATTCTTTACATTTATTCTCGTCCATCTCTTCTATGCCTTCTAAACGATAGTTGATACCTAGGTCCTGATATTTATGAACTCCTAATGTCTTGTATGGTAATAACTCCACTTTCGCAACATTTTTTATTCTTTTTACAAAATTTTTCAGTTTTAAAATATGTTCTTTATCGTCGTTTATCCCCGACACAATAACTTGTCTAAGCCATAATTTATTTCCACTTTCTCGAACATCTTTTAAAAATTCATTAAAATATTTTATTGGTTGTCCTACAAGTTCTTTATATTCAAATTCATCAACTGCTTTTATATCCAAAATAACAAGGTCAACATATTTTAATATTTCTTTATAATTTCCAAATCCAACGCCCGCAGTATCTAACGCCGTGTTTATTCCCCTTTCTTTACAAAGTTTCAAACATTCTAACAAAAACTCTGGTTGTAAAAGCGGTTCTCCACCTGAAAAAGTAACTCCGCCGTCACTGCCATAATAACTTTTATATCTTTCTATTTTTTCTACCAATTCTTTTGCACTAATTTTTTGGCTTTTACCATTTATATCCCATGTTTCAGGGTTATGACAATATTTACAACGAAGTTTGCACCCTTGCAAAAAGACAACAAACCTTATACCGGGTCCATCAACAAGCCCCATAGTTTCTATAGAATTAACATTTCCGTAAATAACACTCATTAACAACCTATCTTTTCATGGAATGTTCTAGCAATTACTTCTTCTTGATGAGCGCGAGAAAGTTTATTAAAGTTTACAGCATACCCAGAAACTCTTATTGTAAGTGTTGGATATTTGTCTGGGTGCTCCATTGCATCTATTAGTTTTTCACGATTTAAAACATTTACATTTATATGTTGAGCGCCTTGTTTAAAGTATCCATCTAAAATGCCGACCAAGTTTTTTACTCTTTCTTTCTCGTCATGTCCAAGTGCGTTTGGCACAATAGAAAATGTGTTTGAAACACCATCTTGACAGCAATCACAATATGGGATTTTAGCAACTGAATTTAGAGATGCAAGTGCGCCAGAACTATCCCTTCCATGCATAGGATTTGCTCCAGGTGCAAAAGGACAACCAGCCTTTCTTCCATCTGGCGTATTTCCAGTCTTCTTTCCATACATTACATTTGATGTAATAGTAAGAGCGGATAATGTGTGTTTTGCATTTCTATAAAGTTTGTTTTTCTTTAAGCATGAAATAAAATGTTTTACAATTTCAACTGCAATCTTATCCACATTATCGTCATCATTTCCATATTTTGGATAATCACCTTCAATTTTGAAGTCAACTGCTATTCCCTGCTCATTTCTAATAGGATATACCTTTGCATATTTGATTGCAGATAAAGAATCTGTTGCAACTGACAGACCAGCTACTCCGAAAGCCATAAGTCTTTCTACATGAGTGTCATGTAGAGCCATTTGTCCTGCTTCGTAAGCGTATTTATCGTGCATATAGTGAATTATATTCATTGCATCGACATAAGTTTTTGCTACTTTTTCAAGTACAGAAAAATAAGATTTTTTCACTTTTTCATAGTCAAGAACTTTATCTTTCATCTCTTTTACGCCATCAACTACAATCTTTCCACTTTTTTCATCTTTACCTTCATTTATTGAATATAATAAAGACTTTGCAAGATTGCATCTTGCTCCAAAAAATTGCATTTGTTTGCCGATTTTCATTGCTGAGACACAACAAGCAATCGCATAATCATGTCCATAAATAGGTCTCATAACATCATCATTTTCATATTGAATGCTATCTGTCAATATGGAAATTTTTGCACAATATTTTTTAAAATTTGAAGGTAAATTGTTCGACCAAAGCACTGTAAGATTTGGTTCTGGTGAAGGATCAAGATTTATCAAACTATGCAAAAACCTAAAACTGTTTTTTGTCACCAAACTTCGTTTTTCGTCAAGCATTCCACCTATACTTTCTGTAACCCAAGTCGGATCACCAGCAAATATTTCATCGTATTCTGGTGTTCTTAAATGTCTTACAAGTCTAAGTTTTATTGTAAATTGATCTACAAGTTCTTGTGCTTGCATTTCGGTTAATAAACCTTTTTTCATATCTCTTTCTAAATAAATATCTAAAAAGGTAGAAACTCTTCCTAAACTCATTGCTGCGCCATTATTTTCTTTGACGGCGGAAAGATATCCAAAGTATGTCCATTGAAAAGCTTCGTTTGCGTTTGTTGCGGGTAAAGATATATCAAAGCCATATCTTTTAGCCATGTTTTTTATTTTTTGTAAAGCTTTAATTTGTTCGTTAACTTCTTCTCTTAATCTAATAGATTCTTCACTATTTATCAAAAGTAAATCTTCGCTTAATAAGTCTTTCTTTTTTTCTTCTATTAGTCTATCAATCCCATACAAAGCAACTCTTCTATAATCTCCAATAATTCTTCCCCTGCCATAAGCATCTGGAAGACCTGTAATAAGACCAGCACTTCTTGCTTTTCGAACATCTGGTGTGTATGCATCAAAAACACCATCATTGTGAGTTTTTCTTATCCCTAAAGCAAAAATATCTTCAAGATTTTTATCAAATTTTCTATTGTAAGCTTTAAGAGATTGTTCAACCATTCTAAGCCCGCCAAAAGGGTTTACTATTCTTTTTAATGGGGCATCTGTTTGAAGTCCTACAACAACTTCATTTTTCTTGTCAATATATCCTGCATCAAAATTATCAATTCCTGATACATTTTTTGTATCAACATCTAAAAGACCTTTTTTCATTTCTTTTAGTAAAAGTTTTTCACATTTTGACCAAACTTTTGAAGTTTTTTTGCTTTTTCCTGTTAAAAAAGAATCATCTCCTTTATATTCTTTATAGTTATTATCTATAAAGTCAGAAACATTGATTTCATTCTTCCATTTTTCACCTTTAAATAGTTCCCAACCTTTTTCATTTTCTTTTACATTATTAGCTGTTTTCATACATCCTCCGTTTTCAAAAAAATTATACCCTTTTAACTAATTTAAAGTCAAATGAAAACGACATTTTATCAAATAATTTAAAACTAATCTCTTACTCCTTCAATATGAAAACATTGAGTTTGTAAATAAAAATAACTAGACAAAGGTCTATCAAGTGAATCATCAGAGTGAGCACAAACATAAATTTCATTTTCTTCAATTTTTGTAACAATCAAAGAATGATTAAATCTGTTTGGATTTTGTCTTAAAAAAATAATATCTCCTAACTCTATTTGCATAAGTTCTGTCACTCTTCCAAAAGGTCCAACACTTTTGTTGTTGAATAAAAAATTTTGTAAGTAGTTTACCGCCGTCCAACTTGCAGAGCGATTTAAAGCATTTATATAAAACCAGCCTTCCTTGTTATAATTCATTTTTGCTCCACCGTTTAATAAACATTGAGATACAAAATTAGTACAATCTCCACCTAAATTTCCAAAGTGATAAAACTTCGGATTTTGCTTTAATGCCCACTCTCTTGCATAAAAAACAGCTTTATCTCTTAAATATTGCCTTTCCATAAAATTATATATTTAAATTTTTATCAAGTTGTACTCTTTTAATTAAAAATATTATTTAAAAAAATTATTCTCTCTTTTTAAATTTGAATAAATACAATTTCTTTTTACAAAATAAAACAAAGGAGTTATTTATGCGTCATTTTTTTAGTCTTTTTTTAATATTGCCAATTTTATTTTGTTTTGAAGCAAATATTATGTTAGACTGGTTTAGTGAGGCAAAAATGATAAATTTTTATAAAGACGGACAACAAATAGAATTAGTATCACCTCAAATAGAAGAAATTGATAACCTTTTTAATGAAGCCATAGAAGAAGCAATATGTATGCCGGCGTTTGGCGTAAGCATTGACAGCCATACTAAAGAAGAAATGAAATCAGGATTATGGATAGAGTTTGTATTTTCATCTCGCCAAATTCGAAATGATATGCCTTTTGATAGCCTTTTAATAAAAATTGAAAAAGATTGTCATGGTGTCAATTTAATTCGAGGAATTGAAGGTGTTTATGAAGGAAGATGTTTTTATTTTGATCTTGGTGAAAAGAATTTTGACAAACTATACGAATATTTGAATTCTATATCTGAAGAAGAAGTTGAAATAGAACTTGAAAAACAGGAAGAAAAAGAAATTGAAATAGTAGAAGAAGATGATGATAAAAAGGAAAAACTTTTAAAGAGTCAAAAATCTTTACTCGAAAAATTAAATTAGTCTTCTATTATGAAGACTTTTTTATTGTAAAAAAAATAAAATTGTTGTATAATAAAAAAGATTATTATGGAAAAGTTTGATGCTATCGTTATAGGAGCAGGCCATGCTGGTTGTGAAGCAGGCCTAGCTCTTGCTAGAAAAGGTCATAAAACATTGTTATTGTCGCTGAATCTTGATTCTGTGGCTTTTTTGGCTTGCAATCCTTCCATTGGTGGAACGGCAAAAGGACAACTTGTCTGTGAAATCGATGCTTTAGGGGGAGAAATGGGCGTAAACACAGATAAAACGCTCATTCAACTTCGTATGCTTAATAGAGGTAAAGGTCCTGCTGTTCAAAGTCTTCGAGCTCAAGCAGACAAAGTTGAATATCACAACCAAATGAAAAAAACTTTAGAGCAAACTGAAAATTTATTTTTAAGACAAGGCGAAGCTATAGAAATCAAAGAAAACGAAGATGGAACTAAAACAGTTGTTACTGCAGTTGGAAAATCATACTTAGCAAATGTTGTTGTTTTTGCGACAGGTGTTTATTTAAAAAGTAGAATAATTATAGGAAATTATACAAAAGATGTTGGACCAAATGGTTTTGCCAATGCAGAAAAACTTTCACAAAGTCTTAAAGATTTAGGTATTAAACTTCTTCGATTTAAAACAGGAACGCCCGCAAGAGTAAATGCAAGAAGTATAGATTTTTCAAAACTTGAAGTACAATATGGTGAAGAAAATATACAAAATTTTTCATTTATTACAAAATCTAAACCAAACAATAAAGCAGTATGCTATTTAACTTATACTAACAATAAAACTCACGATATAATTAAAAATAATTTAGATAAGGCACCAGTATTTTCTGGACTTATAAAAGGTATTGGGCCTAGATATTGCCCTTCAATTGAAACTAAAATTGTAAGATTTGCCGACAAAGAGCGTCATCAACTTTTTTTAGAGCCTGAAAGTTTGTCAACAAATGAAATTTACATTCAAGGTTTTTCAACTTCAATGCCTGTTTCTGTTCAAGAACAAATGGTACACTCTGTCGCAGGACTTGAAAATGCAGAAATAATGCGAGACAGCTACGCAATAGAATATGATTGCATTGAGTCAACTCAATTATTGCCAACTTTGGAACTTAAAAACCATAAAGGATTGTTTTTTGCTGGTCAAATAAATGGAACATCTGGTTATGAAGAGGCGGCTGCTCAAGGAATTATTGCTGGAATAAATGCTGGACTTTATCTAGAAAATAGAGAACAATTAGTTCTAAAAAGAAGCGATGCCTATATTGGTGTTTTGATTGATGATATAGTAACAAAAGGAACTAATGAGCCATATAGAATGATGACATCTAGGGCAGAATATCGTCTATTTTTGAGATCAGATAATGCTGATTTAAGGCTCACAGAAATTGGACGAAAAATAGGTTTAGTAAATGATGAGCGCTGGAAAATTTATCTTAACAAAAAGCAAAATCTAGAAAAAATATTTAATTTATTAGACACAAAAATAAAAGTTGAAGATTTAAAAGAATTTTTTGAAGAAAATAATGAAAGTTTACCAAAAGAAAGTATGACAATAAAATCAATGCTTAAAAGAAGCAATATTGATGCTTTTAAAATCAATGAAAAATATTTAATTTTTAAAGACTTTGACTATGAAATCATAAATGAAATGAATATTATGGTCAAATATGAAGGATATTTAAAACAACAAGAAGAAGAAATAGAAAAATTTAAGAAAAATGAAAAAATTGTCATTCCAACAAATTTTGATTATCACAAATATCACGGACTCAGATTAGAAGCTATAGAAAAACTTGACCAAATAAGACCTTTAAATGTCGGACAAGCTTCGCGTATATCTGGAGTTTCTCCAGCTGATATTGCAGTGCTTAGCGTGCTTGTTAAAAAATTTACGAAGGAAAACAATGAATAAAGAAGAATTTATTAAAAATACTTTTGCTAAATATGATATAAAACTAAATCAATCACAAATTGATAAGTTTTTGTTATATTTTGAGTTTTTAGTCGAAGAAAATAAAAAATATAATCTAACTGCAATAACAGATTTTGAAGAAGTGGTTTATAAACATTTTTTAGATAGCGCTCTTTCACATAATCTTTTTAAAGAAAATTCAACTGTAATAGATATTGGTTCTGGTGCTGGTTTTCCGGGAGTACCATTAAAAATATTGCGAGATGATTTAAAAATAACTTTAATTGATAGTTTACAAAAAAGAGTTAACTTTTTAAATCAGTTAATTTTAAAACTTAATTTAAAAAATATTGTTGCATATCACGATAGAGCAGAAGATTTTTGTTTAAAAAATAGAGAAAAATTTGATTACGCACTTTCTCGTGCTGTTGCTCAAGTTTCAACTTTGAGTGAATATCTTTTACCTTTTTTGAAAATTGGTGGAAAAGCAATAATGTATAAATCTCAAAAATTAAATGAAGAATTAGAACTAGGAAAAAATTCAATAAAAGTTTTAGGCGGAAAAATTGAAAAATGCGAAAATTTTATTATAAAAGAAATTTCTTCTGAGAGAAATCTTTTAATTATTGATAAAATAAAATCTACTCCATCTATTTATCCTAGGGGTAAGAATTTTCCAAAAACAAAACCGATACAATGAAAGTCACTATAAGTTGACAAAAAATTATTTTAATTTTATAATCATTTAGTAACAAAAGGGGAAATTTATGCAAGACTTAATCTCTTTATGGCAAGCAGTACTTGATAAACTAGAATTAAATGTTTCAAATGTTTCATTTATTATGTGGTTTAAGCCACTAAAAGTTTTAGATTATTCAGAAGAAAATAAAAAATTGATTATTGCCACGAATTCGACTTCAGCCAAAAATCAAATACTTAGAAATTATTTTGATAAGTTGTCAAATGCAATTATTGATATTTTTGGTGAAAAAATTGATATTGAAGTATTGGACCCAAATGAAGAAATTGAATTTATAAAAAAACATGGCGAAAAAACAAAACAAAAAGAAATTGAAGTTGTTAAAAATCCTTTCAACACAAAATATACCTTTGATAATTTCGTAGTAGGAAAAAGCAATCAATTTGTTTATGCTGCCGCAAGAGCTGTTGCTGAGCATCCAGGAGAAAAGTTTAATCCTTTATTTATATACGGTGGTGTAGGCCTTGGTAAAACTCACCTTCTCCATGCAATAGGAAATTATTTACATGAATTTAATCCAAATTTAAAAGTAATGTATGTAACTTGCGAGCAATTTGCAAATGATTATATTGAAAGTTTAGGTTCAAATACTAAAAATAAAGCTATTTTAGAATTTAGAACTAAATATAGAAATCTTGATGTTTTAATGGTTGATGATATACAATTTATTTCAAAAAAGACTTCCACACAGGAAGAATTTTTCCATACATTTAATGAATTATTTCAAAATAACAAACAAATCATAATTTCTTCTGACCGTCCTCCTAAAGATATTGAAACTTTAGCAGACAGACTGCGCTCTAGATTTACTTGCGGTCTTATACAAGATATTCAATCACCAGATCTTGAAACAAGAATTGCAATATTACGGAAAAAATGTCAACTTGAAAAATATGTAATAGACGACGATGTGATTGATTTTATAGCAGAAAAAATAAATACAAACATAAGAGAACTTGAAGGTATGCTTTCTAAAGTTTATTTTTTAGCAACTTTAGTTGGAAAAAGATCTGCAACAATGGAAGAAGCTAAAGAAGCTTTTAATGGCCAACTTGAAGAAGAAAAAAATGAGGGTTTAACCCCTGAACAAATTATATCAACAGTTTGCAACTACTTTGATATAACAAAAGAAGATATAATAGGAAAAAAGAAATCAAAAGATGTTGTAGAACCTCGTATGATAGCAATATATCTTATAAGTGAAATACTTGAAATACCACTTGTTTCTATTGGAAAAATTTTTGGAGGAAGAGATCATACGACAATTATGCACTCAAGAGATAAAATTTCTGATGGTTTAAAAACTTCCCATAAAATTCAATCTTTTATCAGTGAAATAAAGAAGATGTTAACAAGTGGATAACTAAAAAATATCTTCCACAACTTGTCCACATTTTAAAAATCAATATAAACTTATGATTTTTATAAAAATTAAAAAAAAATACTATATATAGTGTAATAAAAAAGTTATCCACATTTAAACATTTATTATTAAAATTATTATTATTTAATCAAAAATAATTAATAAAAGATATTCTAAAAAGCGCGGAAAAATAAGGCAAAAAAATAATTATAAAACTATTAAAAAATGTTGATAAAAAATATAAAATATGTTAAAATTATTCTTGATTAGAAGGAGATAAATCATGTTAGTAAATTGTCAAGGATTAGACCTTTCAGAAGCATTTTTAAGAGTTAGCAAAGCAATTTCAAATAAAATTACAAATCCTATTTTAGAAGGAATAAAAATTATTGCCGAAGATGGAACTTTAACTATGAGTGCAACAGACAGTGAACTTTCTATAGAGAAAAAAATTAAAGCTGATGTTAAAATTGAGGGTGAAACTGTAGTTCCGGGAAGATTTATTACTGAATTTGTAAAAAAATTAACAAACTCTGAAATAGAACTATCAGTAAATGAAAAAAATCAATTAGTTATCAAGTATGAAGACAGTGAAAGTATGATTCAATGTTATAATCCTATTGAATATCCGGGATTTAAAAATATTGAAACAAACGAATATTTTGGCATAAGCAAAAAAGATTTTAAAACTTGTGTAAACAAATCAATATTTTCAGTTGCTACAGATGATTCTAGGCCTATACTTAAAGGTGTTTTATTTGATATTGCACAGAATGAGTTAAATACTGTAGCGCTAGACGGATATAGACTTGCAAGAGTCAAGAAAAAAATAGTATCAAACATTAAAAAATCTATTGTTGTTCCAGCAAGAAGTTTAAGCGAACTTTCAAAACTCATTGATGACAGTGACGAGATGATAAACATCTACATTGACACTTATACTATAATGGTAGACCTTGGTGACACAAAAGTTACTTCTAGGCTTTTAGAAGGTGATTATATAAACTATAAACAAATTATTCCTATGAATTACGAAACTTTTGTTATAATAAATAAAGAACAATTTGAAGAATCACTTGAAAGAGCTACCCTTTTATCGAAAACATCTCAAAATAATTTTGTAAAATTTGACATAAAAGAAAATAATATTTGTATAACTTCAAACAGTGATCTTGGAAATATCAAAGAAAACATACCAGCAACAGTATCTGGAAAAGATTTAGTAATATCTTTTAACCCAAGATATTTTCTTGAAAGTTTAAGAGTAAACACAAATGAGTTTGTTAAAATTTGCTTTAATCAACCTTCAACACCTTGCGTAATTGTTCCAACAGAGGAAGATGAATTCTTATATCTTATATTGCCAGTTAGAGTTATAAACTAAAAATAAAATAATTTTTATAAAGATGGTTTTTTACAAATCATCTTTTTTATTTAATTTATATTTTTATTTTTGTTTTTAGTGTATTTATGTTATAATTTAATTGTGAGGTTAATATGAATTATTTTGAAAATGAAAAGCAAATTTATTTTGCGAAATTAAAAGAAAAAGCAATTATTCCTAGCAAAGAAGATGAAAATGCAGGTTATGATATTTTTGCTTGTTTTGATGAAGATTATATCTATTTAAAATCGAATGAAACAAAACTTATTCCTACTGGTATAGCTTGGGCTTGTAGCGAAAATTTTTATATGCAAATAGAAGAAAGGTCTTCTACTGGAAGCAAAGGAATAAAGAAAAGCGCAGGCGTTTTAGATAGCGGTTATAGAGGAGAAATAAAAGTTGCAATAACAAATTCAACATCAAAAGATTTGTACATTTCAAATTTAAACGAAGAAGATTTATTTAAAAAGTATAAAGATATAGATAAAAATTGTATCGTATATAGCACAAAAAAAGCAATAGCACAAGGCATTATTCATAGAGTAGAAAAAATGGATATAAAAGAAATTTCTTACGAAGAACTTCAAAAAATATCCTCAAAACGAGGAACAGCTGGCTGGGGAAGTACAAATAAAATATAATTTTTTTAAAAAACACAAGAATTTAAAAAAAAACAAAATTAAAAGCAAAAAAAATAAAAATTAAGCCCAATAATCTTCATCGTTTGATTTATAAAATTGTTCGAACTTATTTATTGTAGCAATTATTTCTAAATTTTTATCAACAAAAGATAACAGATGTGAAATATCATTACAAAACTGATAAACTGAGCAAGTGTTAAATTTTTTTAAACACTTTTTTATATAATAAATATCTATATTTTCAGCTTTTTCTTTTTCATTTAATAACGCTAAATATAAAGCTGAATAATTTTCATTTTTTAAAAATTCTTGAATTTGATTGTTATCTTTAAAAAGTATAGCAATTTTTCGCAATATTTTGTTTATTTGCATAATCACCTCTTTATATTTTATTCAAAAATATAATTAAATGACTAAAATATGACAAAATAGTTACATATTTAAAAATTGATAAAATAAAAAAACAATTTTATAATTGACAAATTTATAATTATTCTTTATAATAAAGTAGTTACATTAAAAAAGGAGGCTATCATGAAAAGAACATATCAACCTAAGAAAAGACAAAGAAGTAAAGTTCATGGTTTTAGAAAAAGAATGCAAACCAAAAGCGGAAGAAATGTTTTAAAAAGAAGAAGAAATCGTGGAAGAAAAAAACTCTCTGCATAATACAAAAGTAAGGTCAGACCATAGATTAAAAAAAGATAAACAATTCAGTTATATTTATAAAAAAGGAAAAAGAAAATCTACTGATTTTTTTACACTTTATTATTTAAATAGTAAGTTTGATAATTACAAAATAGGATATTCTATTTCAAAAAAACAGGGAAAGGCAGTAAAAAGAAATAAACTTAAAAGAAGATTAAAAAATTTAGTTCAAAAGTTTGATTTACCTGTAAATAAATATAATTTCATTTTGCTCGCAAGAGAAGGTGCAAGTCAATTAGATTTTAAGGAATTATCAAAACAAATTATTTTACTGTTTAATAAATTTTATAAAGAGGAAAATATTGAAAAAAATATTTAGATTTTTTTTAAAGTGTCCAATTTATTTTTATAAATATTGTGTATCTCCACTATTACCTCATCAGTGTAGATTTACTCCAACTTGTTCAAACTATTTTTTGTTATGTATTGATTCATTTGGTATTTTTAAAGGATTTTATCTAGGAGTAAATAGAATATTTAGATGTGTGCCATGGAATAAATTTTGTGGATATGACCCAGTTCCTATAAATATTAAAGGAGAACAAAAATGGCTAATTTAAGTTTACTTTTGTCGGTTGCAGCGCCATCAGGTTTTTGGATTACTATTATAAGAGCTTTTGAAAATGTTACAAACAACTATGTTTTAGCAATTATTTTTTTGACGGTTGTAATTAAACTGCTATGGACACCTATAGACATGTTTAATAGAAGAAGTCAACAAAAAATGTCTGCTATACAGGCTCAAATGCAACCTGAACTAGAAATTATAAACAAAAAATATGCTAAAGATCAAAATTTATTAAAACAAAAACAAAATGAAGTTTATAAAAAATATAACAGCAAAAGTATGGGTGGCTGTTTTATAATGCTTGTTTTTATGGTTTTAAACTTAACAATATTCTTCACGTTATTTTCCGGTTTAAATGCAATGAGTTCATATAAAATAAGCGAAAGTTATGATTCTATAAAATACGCATATGCAAACTGCTTGGAAGTAACAAATATTTACATAAATGAGAATGGTGAAGATATTTTTAAAGATTATGAAAATATAACATATATGATAGACACAGAGTCAAACGAAATTGTTTTATATAAAATCGAAGGTGACAACAAAATTGAACTTGAAAGAAATATCTACCAAACAGATTTTTCTTATCTATCAGAAGAAGAAATAGATGGACAAATTCAAACAGTAACTAAGTCCACAAATGATTATTTAAATAGTCTTTTAAATAAATTTAATGAAATAGTCTTAAACGAGCAAACTGTAGAAGGAAGTGAAGAGACAGTTAAGTTTACACTTAAAGATGCAGTCACTGAATCTTCAGCTAAGCTAATAAAAGAAAAATATGAAAATACAAAAGAATCTTTCTTGTGGATTGACAATATCTGGATATCCGACTCCCCGTTCAATCAATCTATAGTAAGTTATGATGGATACGTTTCTCAGATAGGAAAAACTAATGTAGAAGCTGGAGAAGAGACTATTTATAATTCGTTTATTCCAAAATTGCAATCAACAGAAAGCAGAGCAAATGGATATTTTATTTTACCGATTTTATGTATTTTGGCAAGCGTGCTGACAACTATACTTTCTTCAAAGATGGGGAAGAAAAATAACCAAACTAAACAAAATAAATATCTACTTATAATTCTTCCTCTCATTTTTGGAATATTTGCACTTTTCTATAACAGTGTCTTTGCGATATATATGTTAATAAGTCAGGTTATGGCAGCAATAACATTACCAATTCAAAATTTGATATTAAATGCGATTGATAAAAGAAAACAAAAGAAAGAAGATGAAAAAATAGATATTGACTATTCAAGAAAGTTTTAAAATGGAGGGATAAAATGATAAGCGTTGAAGCCGTAGGAAAAACGATTGAAAAAGCTATAGAGAATGCACTTTTAGAATTAAAAGCACCAAGAGAAGATGTTGATATAAAAATTTTAAGCGAAGGTGGAATTTTTAAAAAAGCAAAAGTTCTTGTTTCCATAAGTGAAGAGGCAATGCCAAAATATGAAAAACATAAAAAGTTTGTTGAAGAAGAAAAAATAACTGAAGAAAAAGAAAACAAGAAGATTGAAAAGCAAATAGAAAAACAAGAGAAAAAAGAAGAAAAAGCTCAAGAAAAAAACGAGAAAAAACAAGAAAAAGAATCAGAACAACAAGAAAAAGATAACAATAAAACGGAATATAAAGAAAAATTAAATAAAAGTTGCGAACCAGAAGAATTTTTGAAAGAGCTTTTTAACATTTTGAAAAAAGATGTAGAAATTACAAGTATAGCAGATGAAAAATATGTAACTTATATGGTTAATGGTGAAAACCTCGGAGATATTATTGGACATCGCGGAGAAGGTTACTACGCTTTAAATACTTTATTAAAACAAATTACTTCTTTAAAGGATAAAAAAATTTTACTTGATATAGGTTCATTTAGAGAAAAAAGAGTTGAGAGCCTTACTCAAACAGCTAAAAGACTTGCAAATAAAGTTGCTAAAACAGGAAGATTTATAAAACTAGATCCAATGAATCCAAGCGACAGAAGAATAATTCATACGGCATTACAAGATGATAATAGAGTTACCACTTTAAGCAAAGGTTCAGAGCCTAATAGACAAGTTATAATATTTCCAAAACATGAAGATGATTAAAAATAAAATTAAGAAAAAAAACAAAAGTTATTTAAACAATCTTGTAACTTTTGTTTTTTTTATATAAATTCGATAGATAAATGAAAATTTATAATATTTTATTTAAATAATTATTTACCTAAACAAAATTTAGAAAATATTATATCGATGATTGATTCATTTTCACATTGTCCAGTTATTTTACCTAAACAATTCCATAAATTTTTAATTTCCATCGCAATAATATCCATACTTTGTTCTTTATCGTTTAAAATTTTATCGCAAATTTTATAACAATCTTTTAATATATTTGATTGTCTTTCATTTACAACCATCATTTTATTAAAATCGATATTTTTTGATATAACAAAATCGAAAATAGCCTTTTTTAATTCTTCTATTCCATTTTCATTTTTGGCAGATAGAGATATTTCACCATCAAAATTATTTACCTTTCGTGGTAAATCAGTTTTATTTATTACAATAATGTGTTTATATTTTTCGACCGTTTTTAATATTTTTAAATCAATTTCATCAAGTGATTTACTTCCATCTAAAACACATAAAACAATATCTGCATTTTTTATACTTTGAAGACTTTTTTCGATACCAATTTTTTCTACTTTATCATCAGACTCTCTAATACCCGCGGTATCAATAAAATTAAACTTTATTCCATTGTAAATAATTTGTTCATTTACAATATCTCTAGTAGTACCTGCAATATCTGTCACAATAGCTTTTTCTTGCCCTATTAAAGCATTTAATAAAGAACTTTTTCCAACATTTGGAGCACCTACAATAGCAATATTAACTCCTTGGTTTATATATTTAAGATTTTCGGCCTGATCAATAAAAGATTTTAGGTCTTTTTTTATTTTTGAAATAGAAGAAAATATAGCATCTTTTGCAGATTTTTCAAAATCTTCTTCAGGATAATCTAGAGTAGCTTCTATTTGGGCGATTTGGTTTGTTAAATCATCTTGCATAAGTTTTATTTTTTGTTTTAATTTACCTGACGCTAAATTAAGATTTGCAAGCAACTCACTTTCACTTTCAGCATTTATTTCACCTATAATAGCTTCAGCTTCGTCTAAAGAAATTTTGCCGTTTTCAAAGGCTCTTTCTGAAAATTCTCCGGGCAAAGCTAGAACAGCACCCTTAGAAATCAAGACATTTAATATTTTTTGAGATAAAAAAACTCCGCCATGAATTTGAAATTCAACCATGTCTTCGCCAGTATAAGATACTGGGTTTTTAAAAAAAACCATAAAGCATTTTTCTTTATTTTCTTCTAGCAAAAATGATCCTAAATACAATTTATTTGGTTCGATTTTATTAAAATTTAAATTTTTGCTGTAAAAAACATTTTTAGCAATATCTAAAGAATTAGGACCACTTAATCTAATAATACTAATAGCCCCTCTTCCTAAAGGGGTTGAAATCGCAACGATTGTATTTTCCATATTGGTATTATAGCACAAAAAAAACAAATGAGCAATATTTTAGGGATTATAATAAAAACACAAATTTAAATAAATAAAAACAATTATTAAAATTAACAAAAGCATTATAAATCATTTATAATGACATTTTAATTATTAATAAAAATATATGTATTATAAGGTTACTTATGTGGAATAAAAATTTTTTATTAAATAGATTGTTTGTGTTATAAAAAATAGTTATTTTAAAAAAATGCAACTTTGAAATTAAAACATTTTGTAAATTTATTCAAACAAAAAGAAACATATAGTAAACATAAAATAAAAATAACAAATTTATTCAATACTGTAGAAAAACTAAATAATATGTATATATTATACAAGATATAAATAATTATAATATGTAAATTTGCATATGTTGTCTTTGTAATTCATAAAATTATATTTGTTTTCACTATAAGACAACAAAGTTATTTTTTAATAACTAACATATATTATTTTCTTTTTGAATCGAGTTTTTAATTTTGTTGTATTTATCAATAGTTTCAAACAAATATCTTTCTTTGCCAATTGCATCTAACTTCATAAGTTTACTTTCATCCATCAAAAATTTCATAGGATTTAAAGTATATTCATCGCTTGATAAAAGAGTTTTTACTTTTGCTTCAAACTCTTTATCTGTATCTGAAATAATTTTAATAGAAGTTCTTTCAGTTTGAATAACCTTGTTGTTTCTGTTGATAAGTCTGTTTTTAGCTTTTAAAGCTAATGCTTTTAATAAATCTGATTTCATAATATTCTCCTTTTTGATACAAATAAATTTTATAACATTTTCCTATTAGCGCAAAATAGGATTTTGACTAAAAAACACAATTATTGTCGAAATGTGTTATATCAATTGAAAAAGTGTGCATATTTTGAATTTATATAAAAATAGTTAAAGTATTCTTATTTCAACAAAAAATAAAGTTATTCGACATAAATATTTAATTAACAACAAAAAAACATTTGCAATTTCTGTATTATTTTTATAATTATCAAAAATTTATATTTGAAAACAAATTAAAAATTAACTATTGGCTATTTATAAATTTGTTTTGTAAGAAAATAAAAAAAACAATCTTTAAATATTAATAAAGATTGCTTTTTTATTAAATTTTATTTTTAAAATTAAAATTCTTCACTTAAAATTTGGAAATATGCTTGAGGGTGGTTGCAAACAGGACATTCTGTTGGTGGTTCTTCTCCTACATAAACATGACCGCAATTTCTGCATATCCAAACCTTTTCATTTGTCTTCTTAAATACAGTGTTTTCTTTTACATTTTTTAAAAGTTCGTTATATCTTTCTTCATGTCTTTTTTCAATTTTTGCAACGCCTTCAAATTTTTCTGCTATTTCGATAAATCCTTCTTCGCGAGCTTCTTCTGCCATTCTTTTGTACATTTCAGTCCATTCGCCGTTTTCTCCTTTGGCAGCATCTAATAAATTTTCAACAGTAGAAGGAACAGATCCGTTATGCAATTCTTTAAACCACATTTTTGCATGTTCTTTTTCATTGTTTGCTGTCTCTTCAAATACTGCGGCTATTTGTTCAAAACCGTCTTTTTTTGCTTGAGAAGCATAATAAGTATATTTATTTCTTGCTTGGCTTTCACCAGCAAAAGCCTCCATTAAATTTTTTTCAGTTTTAGTACCTTTTAAATTTTTCATTTTTACCTCCGATTAGTATTATACCACAAACAAAAATAAAGTCAAAATGTTTTTAGCTAATACTAAAAACAAATTTAACAACACGCAAAAAGTGCAGCACTTATCAAAAATTTATAAAAACAATCATATAATAAAGAGAACAATTTATATAACAAAATTATGTGTAATCAAAATTAAAAATATAAAAATTTTTAAATTTTAGAAAATTATTTTTATCATTTTAACGAGGATAATTAGCAATTATTTATTTAAAATGTAAACTGATATGATTATATGTATAAAATTTTTTCAATTTATAAACAACTTTAAATTAAAAATTGTTTTATAGATTTTATACGATATAATAGTATACAACATCTATAGATAAAACAAGCAAGTTTACATCTGTTTTGATACAAGATAAAAACATTTTTATTACAAAAGCTATTTTAAACATTATATATTATCACATAACCTTTAATTTAATAAAGGTGTTTTTTATAGTTAAAATGTTTCACGTGAAACATTTTGAGAACGATATTGATGGCACTAAAGAAAAAATTGTGTTTATAAGATAAACAATAAACAAAAATAGATATTAAAATTTGTTTTTTTTACGTTGAAAATTAAAAAAATGTTTCACGTGAAACATTTTTATGATGGCTTAATATATTTAAAACATGCTCTTAGCAAAAGTTAATATAAACATATAAAATCTATATTTTTTATATACTTATTTTGTATGGACAGATAATGTTTTTATGTAATGTAAAAATTTTATAATGAATGTTATATATAATTCGAGAGATAAATGAAAAAAATAAAGTATATTTGTTTAAGTGCAAGGAATAAAAGTATTTAATTTTAAAAAATAGATATGATAATAAATAGTTTTGATTATGTAAATCGTATATTAAGTTTTTTATTATTTATTTGATATTTAAGTTTTAAATAATATAAAAAAATTTTTTTATTTTTATATTGTTGCGGTTATCAAAAATAAAGTAGTTAAAAAGAATTATTAAATTATTGGATTTATAGAAAATAGACGTCGTTTATCTTTTTATATTACAATTATATAATAAGCTTTCATAATTGCTTAGTGTTCGCTATAAAATTTTGTTATTTTCTAATTTTTTTTGTAATGTTTATTGTTTTATTAAAGATTGATCTAATAAAACTATAAAAAAAGAAGATTAAGCAAAATCTTCTTTTTCTTTGTGTTTATATTCTTATTTATAAATGTTATATTATATTAATAAAATTTTTGGTAAATTATTGAGGGTGACGCTTGTTATAATTTCTTAAATCGCCAAGCGTGATTTCTTTTTTCTTTAACAATTCTACTAAGTCTGAAATTCTATCTAAATCATCTCTAGAATAATAATCTATATATATGCGTCCTTTGTTGTCATTTCCAATTGCAGATACTTTTGTAGAAAAAACTCTTTGCATATCTGAAATTAGTTCTTTCAATTCAAGCGATTGTTCAGTTACTTTTGTAGATTTTTGTTTATTTGGATTTAAAAAGTTTTTTACAGCTTTTTCCAAATCTCTTACGGACATTTTGCCATCGCAAGATTGTTTAGCAAGTCTTATTTGAGCTGTAGTGTCATCTATCGATACTAAAGTTTTTGCGTGGCCACTTGAAAGTCTTCCATCTTCAACCATTTTTATTACATCAGGATATAAAGACAGAAGTCTTAGCGTGTTTGCTATATTCGAACGACTTTTGCCAATGCGCTCTGCGACGGTTTCTTGCGTTAAATTATATTCTTCCATAAGTTGTTTAATGGCGCGAGCGGCTTCTATAGGATTAAGATCTTCGCGCTGTAGGTTTTCGATTATCGATATTTCTTTAATTTGTTTATCGCTATAATTCTTTACAACTACCGGAACTTTTTCTAATCCAGCTAATTTTGAAGCTCTCCACCTTCGTTCGCCAGCGATAATCATGTAATTTCCATTATCTAGTTTATTAACAACAAGCGGTTGGATTACTCCATGTACTTTTATTGAGTCGGCAAGTTCTTGTAGAGCAGTCTCGTCAAAATGTTTTCTTGGTTGATTAGGGTTTGGTGTGATTTTAGAAATTTCTATTTCTGCAACGCCTTTTATATCTTCATTTGTTTTCTTTGATGCTATCTCTTCTACATTCTCATTATCATAAAAAGCAAATAATGATTCTAATCCACGACCCAATCCTTTTTTCTTATCCATTGTTTTTATCTCCTCTTAATTTTATTTTTGTGTCTTTTGTTATTTGATTATATTTAACTTTGTTTCGGTCTAAAAATTCTTCTGCTAAAGATAAATATGCTTCAGCGCCTTTGGAATTTGGTTCATAAATCATTATTGGCTCACCATGACTTGGTGCTTCTGCTAAACGAATATTTCTTGGTATGTATGTAAAGAAAACTTTTTTGCCAAAAAACTTTATTATTTCATCTCCAACTTGAGTTGTCAAATTGGACCTCTTGTCTTTCATTGTCATTACTACGCCTTCAATATCAATACTTGGATTAAGATGATATTTTATTAAGCGAATTGTATTCATAAGTTGGGTTATACCCATTAGAGGATAAAATTCACATTGCATAGGAATTATAACAGAATCGCACGCCGTTAAAGCATTTACTGTTATTAGTCCCAAAGAAGGAGGGCAGTCAATCATTATGAAATCATAACTATCCCTTAATGGATCAAGTATTTGTTTTATTATTTTTTCTCGTTGAGGCATTTGTACCATTTCAATTTCCGCTCCAGCTAAGTCAACAGTAGATGGCAATACATCAAGATTTTCAAGCAATGTATGTTGAACAACTTCTTCAGCTGAGCAGTCTCCAGAAATTAAATCGTAAACGGTTTTCATTTCGCTGTCTTTATCTATACCCAAACCGCTTGTCGCATTTCCCTGCGGGTCTAGATCTACAACTAGACATTTTTTACCCATAGCACAAACATAAGCTGAAAGATTTATGCAAGTTGTGGTTTTTCCAACTCCACCTTTTTGATTTGCAAAAGCAACAATTTTTCCCATAATAAATCCTTTTTTATTTTTATATAACATAATATATCACAAAAATAAAAAAATTTAAAGAGATTATCGAAAAAAAATGAATTACTATTTAAAAATAAAAATGAATAACAGCAGGTTGTTTGTATTTTTTTTAAATTATGATATAATATTAAAAATGAAAATAAAAAAAATACGATTATTAAACTTTAGGTCATATAAAGACAAATGTTTTGAATTTGATAACAAATTAAATATTTTAGTTGGACCTAATGCTCAAGGAAAAACAAATGTTCTTGAAGCAATTTTTTATGCTGTTATTGGAAAGAGTTTTCGAACTAGTAAAGAAAAAGAATTGATTACTTGGTCTGAAAATGAAGGAAGAATTGAAGCTGTTTTTGATAACAACTATAGAGAAATTGATATCGAAGTTATTTTTCATAAAGATAGAAAAAAAACAATTTTAGTTGATAAGATAGGTTTACACAAGATTGGCGAATTGCTGGGAAGGACAAATGCCGTTTTCTTTTCGCCAAATGAATTAAAACTTGTAAAAGAAAGTCCAGAAGATCGAAGAAAATTTTTAAATATTGCGATTTCTCAAACAAATAAAAGATATTTTTATTTATTAGCAAGATATGAAAAAATTTTAATGAATAGAAATAAGCTATTAAAAAGCACATACAACATTGATGTAATAAAGGAGACAATTGATATTTGGGATAGAGCACTTTGTGAAATAGCAGAAAAAATATACATAGAAAGAAAAGCCTTTGTTGATGAATTATATCCATATGCTTTAAAAGCTCATGAATATCTTTCAAATGGAAGTGAAAATTTAAAAATAGAATACAAAAGTGATTTTCATGAAAACTATAAGCAAAATATGTTAAAATATTTACAAAAAAATATTGAAAAAGATTTTAAACTTGGATTTACATCAGTGGGTGTTCATAGGGACGATCTTAACCTATATGTAAACGATGTGGAAGTAAAAAACTTTGGATCTCAAGGACAACAAAGAACTGTAGCATTATCATTAAAACTTGCAGAACTCGAATGTAATAAAAATCGCACAGGACAATACCCAATTTTGCTATTAGATGATGTTTTTAGTGAATTAGATGAAGAAAGAAGACATCGACTTTTAAATTTTACAAGTAAAACACAGACAATAATAACTTGCACTGATTTTAACGAAAAAACCAACGCCAAGATAATTAGGGTAAAAGAACCAAAATAATTAGGGTAAAAAAAATGAGTAAAAAGATAAAGAATATTTCTATAATTATTAAAACATAAATATATTTCAGGCTATAGAAAAACTAAAATAATATGTATTATAAAACACAAAACATAGATAATTATTAACATATAAAATCGTATAATTTTATAAATCATATACTGAATTTGTTCCACCTTAAAACATAGTTATGTTTTAATAACTATGTTTTTTTGAATCATCACAACTATTCAAATACAAATGATCATACACAAATAATTAGGTAGAAATAATTAGATAGAAATAATTAAAGAGAATAATTAACAGTCGATAATTAATAATAGTTAGCTAATGATTGATAATGGGGAATTTAGAATAGATAATTTAGAATAAGTGTTTTAGTATCGGCATTTTAGTGCAACATTTTTGTATATAAACAATTTTAGAAAATACAGTTTTAATATATAAATTACACGACAAAGATGGTTAAACAAACTAAAAAATCCTAAATATTTGTTAGTAATTGCTTTGATTTATAAACAATAAAAATAATATTGAGTTTGTAAAAATAATTAAAGAATAAAAATTAAATAAAAAATTTAAAAAATTAAAGGTATAGATTGAAAAACCCTATAAAATTTTCTTTACATTTTTAAAACAAAAGAGATTGATTTTTGTAAAAAAGTTTTCAAAAATAAGTATTTTAATAAAAATTTAGAAAAATGTCGAAAATATTTGACAAAATTGCGGGGGGGGGTATAATTGGCTGACTGATAAAAATAATAACTAGAAAGAAGTTGAATTTTGTAAAAAAATAGGAGGAAAAACAAATGACACTTCGAAGTAAAATGGTTGCGACCATTTCCGCATTTTGTC
>CALVNT010000029.1 GCA_944349925.1 uncultured Clostridia bacterium | reverse complement strand
AAAAACAAATGACACTTCGAAGTAAAATGGTTGCGACCATTTCCGCATTTTGTCTAGTACTAGCGATGTTAATAATAGGAGTATGGGCAGCGCAAAGCGTAAAAATAGAAATGGGAGGAAGTTTAACTTTTGACGCAAACGATGTTAATGTAAAAATTGAAGGAACAATAACGGGTGCGAGCGAGCCACAAACTTTAGACACTTTAATATTTTCGGCAAATGATGGTGAGTCAAGTGGAGATGTTGAGACATGGAAAAACAAATCTTTAACATTTGGCAGAGATGACGATAATGTATATGATATTGTGATAACGATCAAAATAACAAACCTAAGTTATGAAAATGCGGTGAATGTTAAGATTTTAGATAACTATCAAACTATAGAAAATGTAGAAAAAACAATTACTAGAGATGAGACAAGTTATACAGCGGGTTCTACATATGCTTTGCCAAAAAGCACGACAGAAAGTGAAAGCACAACAACTTTTAAACTAACTTTTTCAGTAGCCGATAAAAATCAACCGGTAAGTGGAGTACAATTTGGTTACACAATTGATTTAAGTGATGAAAGTTATGTTGCGCCTGATCCAGTTGTTTCAAGTGATTTAAGTTTAGGGACTGTTGACTTTAAAGACAACGGAGACGGGACAACTACACTAATTGCTACACCAAATGCAAATGCTGTATTTGTTGGGTGGAAAGATGAAAACGGAAAGTTTCTTGACTTAAATACTTGGGATATGAAAGGGAATGTTCTGGCACTATCTGCATTTTCAATAACGAGTACGGAAGATAATGTGGATCCAATATTTGAAAGTGAATTTGCGTATTATAACGACGAAAGAATAGATTTATCCCAAGTTAGTTCATTTAAACAAACTGTAGAAAATGCGTATGCAACCAATTCGATATCTAAATATGAATATGAAAATGTAATACAAACATTAAACGATATAGAAAATCAATGTTTTAGTTATATTGTAAAAAATGATGGCTTTATTTACACTGCGGTGTTTTCAGATAACGAAAAAACAACAGTAAGCGAAAATGGATATACATTCGATTACTATGATGATGCAAATATTGCTTTTATTGCAAGTTACGATGGTAATGAGAGTGAGTTGCAATTACCTGATACAATAATGTCTAAAACAGATTCTCAAGTGTTAGGTTTTAAAGAAAATATGGATGGCTCCGGAATGGAATTTATTCCAAATCAAGTTTATTTTACAAACATTTCTAGTATAACAAAAATTACAATTCCAAATACTTACTACACAATCGCAAGGGGGGCTTTTAAAGGGCTAAGTTCACTCTCAGAAGTTGTTTTTGAAAATAATAGCAGTTGCAAAAGAATAGGAGATAGCGCTTTTTCTGGTTGTGAAAATCTTAATATTTTAAACCTACCAGATTCGATAAAAATTATCGGGTATCTTTCTTTTGACAACAGCGGTTTAACAGAATTTCCTTTTAGTGAAAATTCTGAGCTAGAATACATTGATGATTATTCTTTTAATCATTGTTTATTTTCTGAAGTTATAATCCCAGTTAATGTTACTTATATTGGTTTGTATGTATTTCATAATTGCTTTAATTTGCAAAGTGTTGTATTTAAAGCAAACTCTCAAATAAAGAAGATTGATTCATTTGCATTTAATGAGTGCACGTTATTGGAAAGGCTAGAAATAAATTCTGAAAATCCACCGATTTTAGGGACTGCTCCTTCTACAGGGAAATATATGTTTAGAGATTGTGAAAATATAATCATATATGTTCCTTCAGAAAGCATTGCAACTTATCAACAATATTGTAACAATAGCACAAATGGTTGGGACTCTAGCTTGCTAAATAAATTGCAACCAATTGTATAAATTTATAAAATTTAAAATTTCATAATTTATAAAAACTTTAACAAAAAAGCGACGAACAATTTCGTCGCTTTTATATTTTATATTCTATTTTTTATTTAATAATTTTTGGTAATTTAAGCCTATAGCGTCACGGACTATATTTAAAGTTTGTCCAGCTATTTCCCTTGCATTTTCACTACCTTTAAACAAAAGTTCATAAACATAATCAACATTTTGTTCAAGTTCTTTTCGTTTTTCTCTAATTGGAGTCAAAAGTTCATTTATTATGTTATTTAAAAACAATTTTACTTTAACATCTCCAAGCCCGCCTTTTTGATAGTGCGATTTAAGTTCTTTCAAGTTTCTATATTCAGGCAAGTATTTTTCGAAATGTTTTTCTGTCGCAAATGCGTCAAGGTATGCAAAAACAATATTACCTTCAATTTTTCCCGGATCAGATATTTTTATATGATTTGGATCAGTGTAGGCAGACATAATCTTTTCTTTTACTGTTTTTTCGTCATCGCATAAATAAATTGCGTTTCCTGCAGATTTTGACATTTTGATTTTTCCGTCTAATCCCGGAAGTCTTGCGCAAACTTTATTTTTTGGAAGAAGAGCTTTAACTTCGTCAAAAACATTGCCGAAAGTATTATTAAATGCTCTAACGATTTCGTTTGTCTGTTCTATCATTGGCAACTGATCTTCTCCAACTGGTATGACGTTTGCGTGGAAAGCTAAAATATCAGCGGCTTGTGAAACAGGATAATTTAAAAAACCAATTGGTAGAGTGTTTGAAAATCCTCTTTGTTTTATCTCTTCTTTTATGGTTGGATTTCTTTGCAGTCGAGAAACTGAGACAAGGTTCATAAAATATGCAGTCAATTCAAACAATTCGGGAACTTGCGATTGTATAAAAATACAAACTTTGTTTGGATCAATACCTGCAGAAAGATAATCAATTGCGACTTGTATAAGATTATTGCGAACCTTATCAGTATTTTTTGCGTTGTCTGTTAGCGCTTGAGTGTCTGCAATCATTATATAATACTTTTCATAATCGCCTTTTTCTTGCAACTCAATTCGAGACTTTAAGCTTCCTACATAATGACCAAGATGCAAGTTTCCAGTAGGTCTATCTCCAGTTAAAATAATATTTTTCATAAATTCTCCGTTTCACTATAAGTTTAAATTTTTTTTATTATATGTTTAATTTTATTTTATGTCAAGCAATATATGTCTTTACAAAACATTTTAAATATGTAATTGCTTAACAGATTTAATAAATTTGCTTGACAAAGATTTTTTTTAGTGTTATCATATCGCTAGCAGTAAAAAACTGTCCTTGTTTTTTTGTGTTTGCAAAAAAACCATCTAGTCCAAAAGGAGGTAAAGTATGAATAAGTACGAAATTCTGTATATCATTTCTGCAGACGTTGCTGAAGAAAAAAGAGAAGAACTTATTAAAAAATTCTCTTCTTATGTTGAAGCAAAAAAAGGAACTGTTCTCGGAATTGATAAATGGGGAATGAAAAAACTTGC
>CALVNT010000028.1 GCA_944349925.1 uncultured Clostridia bacterium | reverse complement strand
CATTTTCATCTTCAACAATAACATATGTGTCTATTAATTCGGAATCATAATTTTGTTCTTGAATGGAAATGAGAAGTTGTTCAATAACTTTACTTTCATTTCTTGCAGGAATTAGAATTGCATATTTATGATTTTTTTTTGCATCTTTAAAATGTTTTGATGGGAACAATCCCACAATATGATAAATAATTTTTTGCATTAATAAGACAACGCTTATACCAAGCAAAATATAGAAGACAATATTACCTATGTGAAATATTTTAAAATACATATTTTTATCCCTTTAGTATAATTCAAATTCTTTTATCTCAATGTTTGCCGAGCCTAGTCGAAGTGCTTTTAATTTTTCCAGCTTCATTTTATTTCTATCCAAAAAGAATGCATCTATTCCTTCCCATAAAAAGACCCAAGCAAGCAAATCAACAATATACGATAATGAAACAGGTACGTTTTCTAGTGTAAATAAATAAAACAAACTAAATATACTACCTAGTAAAATAAACCAAAGCGAAAACATTAATGCTTTATGCATTCTGTTATCTAGACCTTGTATATCCGTTTCATAGTTTTGTTTTAATGCGGTTTGAATTTCTTGTCTTTTTTGTTCATCAGCATTTTTAATATGAAATCTTATAGTTAAATCATATTTAAGTGGTATTGTGTTTGATTTTTGCATTAAGTATTGAACCAAATTTGATGATAATGTATCTCCACCTTTATAGCAAAATCTAGAAAAAACATCATCATAATTTTCTGCTCCAACATCAATTATAGCTCTACCAAAACTATCAAAAGAATAACTTTTTTGATTTGTAATAGAATTAAATTTTTCTTTTAACTGTTTTGTTCGTTTGTTTGTTAACATATAACCTCTAGAAATAGTATAACACAACAAAATATATTTTTTCAACACTATTTTTATAATATAAACTTTTTTATTATAACAAGGTTTTAAATTTACAAAAATAATGTTTATTTTTCAATAATAAATTTTAATTTATTTTTTTACAAAACATTAGGTCTATTTTCAAGTTTTTTATATAACAAAAAAGCCAGCAACAATGCCGACTTTTAAATTGTGTATACATAGTAAGTACCTATTATTTTAGGTTTTATAAGAATTTGTAGATATGTTTAAAATATTGCACACAAACATAACACATTTCAGTATTTTATCCATTTTGATATTTTTTAGTAAATTTCTTTACTATTTTTTTTCAAATCTTTAGTACTATTTCCCACAACAATTTTTATATTTTTTCCCACTTCCACATGGGCAAGGGTCATTTCTTCCCACTTCTTTATTTTTTGAAATAGGTTGTTGAGGACCATTGTTTACAACTTCAGCAGGCTTAAAGGAATGTTGTTTAGGCATTTCAACTTTTCTATCTATTTGGATTTTTGCGTTTAGTAGGAAAGCCGTAACATCATCGTGAATTCTATCAACCATATGGTCAAACATTTCAAATCCTTGTCTTTTGTATTCAACAACAGGATCCCTTTGACCATAAGCCTGAAGACCTATTTCATTTCTTAAAATTTGCATTTGATCAATGTGATCCATCCATAAAGAATCAACAACTCTTAAAAGAATTAGTCGCTCAAACATTGAAAAGTCAACACCAACTTCTTTTGTTAAATCAACATTTTTTTGATATTTTTCGTTAATAATTGAAACAATTTTATCAACTACATCGGATATTTCGCAATCTTCCACAAACTTATCGTCAACCAAATTTGTTCCTTTTGGGAATAATTTGTCTTCCAAACCATTATTTAACGATTGTAAATCCCACTCAAAATATGGTTTATCTGCATCTAGATATGTGTTGCATATTCTTGAAACTACTTCTGGATACATTTCCATAATTTGTTCATGTATATCAACTCCATCTAAGACTTTATTTCTTTCACCATAAATTATTTGTCTTTGTTTACTCATTACATCGTCAAATTTTAAAACTGCTTTTCTAGAAGCATAATTTTGTGCTTCTATTCTCTTTTGCGCAGACTCGATTTGTTTGGAAAGCATACGCATTTGTAAAGGAGTATTATCATCAATTCTTAAAAAGTCAGCGATTTTTTGCAATCTTTCTCCACCAAATCTAACCATTAAATCATCTTCAAGTGAAAGGAAGAAAATTGATGATCCTCTATCACCTTGTCTACCAGCACGACCACGCAACTGATTGTCAATTCGTCTAGATTCGTGCCTTTCTGTACCTATAATGTGCAAACCGCCTAGTTCAATAACCTTTGCCTTTTCAGCATCAGTTATTGTTTTAAATTCTTTGTAATAATTATTATAAATTTCTCTTGCTTTTAATAATTCTTCATTGTCGCTAGGTGCAAAAGATGTAGAAAAAGAAATTTGTTCTTCTGTAAATTTTTCATCTCTCATTTTCTTTACAGCCATATATTCCGGATTTCCACCCAGCAAAATATCAGTTCCACGTCCCGCCATATTTGTTGCTATTGTTACAGCACCAAGTCTACCCGCTTGTGCAACAATTTCACTTTCTTGTTGGTGATTTTTGGCATTCAAAACAACGTGTTTAATTTTTTCTCGTTGCAAAGCTTTAGAAATTTACTCTGATTTTTCTATTGTAACAGTATCTATAAGAACAGGTTGTCCTTTTGCATTTTTCTCTTTTATTTCATCAACTATTGCTTTTATTTTGCCTTTTTGTGTTCTATAGATAATATCATTATAATCTTTTCTAGCATTTGGTTTGTTTGAAGGGATTGTTATAACGTCTACATTATATATGCCATTAAATTCGTCTTCTTCAGTTTTTGCAGTACCTGTCATACCACTTAATTTATGGTATAACCTAAAATAATTTTGGAAAGTAACCGTTGCAAGTGTTTTATTCTCATCTTTTATCTTTACACCTTCTTTTGCCTCAATTGCTTGATGTAACCCATCAGAATATCTACGACCTTGCATTAATCTTCCAGTAAATTCGTCGACAATTAATATTTCATCATCTTTAACGATATAGTTTTCATCTCTCTTCATGATGAAATTTGCTTTTAAAGCATTCATTATGTGATGATCTAATTCCAAATTATCAACATCAGACAAATTATCAACTTTAAAAAATCTTTCTGCTTTTTCTATTCCTTGTTCTGTTAAATGTATTGCCTTAATTTTTAAATCAATTTCAAAATCTTCTTCTTCTTTTAATGTTTTTGCAAATTTGTCAGCAGAGTAGTATCTCTCGCTTGATTTCATACCTCTACCAGAAATGATTAAAGGAGTTCTTGCTTCATCAATTAAAATACTCTCAACTTCGTCGACAATAGCAAAATTTTGACCTCTTTGAACCCTTTGTGATTTGTCCACAACCATATTATCACGTAGATAATCAAAGCCCAGTTCATTGTTTGTGCAATATGTGATATCACAGTTATAAGCATTGCGTTTTGATTTTTCATCCATTCCGCTTATTGCGACTCCAACAGAAAGTCCCAAAAACTTATAAACTTTACCCATCCATTCAGCATCTCTTTTTGCCAAATATTCATTTACAGTAACAACATGCACACCCTTGCCAGTTAGCGCATTTAAATATGCTGGTAATGTTGCGACCAAAGTTTTTCCTTCACCAGTTCTCATTTCTGCAATTCTTCCTTGATGAAGTGCAACGCCACCCATAATTTGCACTTTATAATGTCTCATATTTAACACTCTTGCTGAAGCTTCCCTTACCAAAGCATAAGCATCTGGCAAAATATCATTAAGAGTTTCCCCATCTTTAAGTCTTTGTTTTAAAACTTCTGTTTGATTTATAAGACTTTCGTTGTCCATTTGAAGATATTTCTCTTCTAGTGCAAGAACCTTTTCAGCAATTTTATCAAGCACTTTTAATTTTTTCTTTTCACCTGAAAATAAACCCATATTTTTCTCCTAAACTAAATGTGATTATACTACATTTAAAAAAATAATCAAACAAATTTAACCTATAAAATAACAGTGTGAGCAATACTTATACAAAAAACTTTGTTTGCTCCTGCACCTTTTAATGCTTTTGCACAGTTATCCATAGTTGAACCTGTTGTAAAAACATCATCTACAACTAAAACATTTTTGCCTTTTATTGCATTTATATTCAAAACTTTAAAAGAATTGAGAAGATTGTTTTGTCTTTGTTCAAAGTTTAAATTAACTTGTGTTTTTGTGTTAACACATTTAATTAAACTTTTTGTATCCAAAGGAATATTCACAATTTCACTTAAATGGCGTGCTAATAATTCCGAATGGTTAAATCCTCTTTCCCTCAATCTATTTTCATGCATTGGCACTGGAACGATTACATCACAAATAATATTGTTAGCATTTAATGTATCTGCCATAAATTTAGCCAAATATTTTGCCAGATATCTGCAGTTTTCAAACTTTAAATTTTTAATACATCTTGCTATTTCATCTTTATAATAAAATGTGGCTATTGCTTTATCAAAAAAATGTTTATTTCTTTGACATCTGTCACAATAATTGGCCATTGAATTAATTGGTAATCCACATTTTTTACATACTTTTCCTGAAATAAAAGGCAAATCCTTTTTACATTCAGCACATACGCAATATTCATTTTCATTAAAAATATCATCGCCACATATAATACAACTAAAATTATCTGGATATAAAATATCTAAAAATTGTTCAAATAATTTCATTAACCAAACAACTCCTTTACTTTTTCATTGGCGCTTATTAAAAAATCTTTTAACATAGTAAATCGTTGCACAGTGTAAACATTAGAAATCATACGCTTTAAATTTTTTTTCTCACCAACCAAAACCACCATTTTTTTTGCTCTGGTAACACCAGTATAAATAAGATTTCTTGTCAATATTAATCCTGTCCCACTTATTATAGGGATAACTACTATATCAAATTCACTTCCTTGACTTTTATGAATTGTAATAGCATAAGCCAGCGATAATTGATGGAGTTCAGTTCGTGGATAAACACACTCTCTTCCATCTTCAAACCAAACTATAACCTCACCTGTTTGCCTGTC